>NZ_CAKRLH010000282.1 GCF_934359325.1 uncultured Porphyromonas sp. | reverse complement strand
TCGTAGTCGGTGCTGACGGTCTCGGGGTTGTAATTGATCATGATGGAGTGGTAGCCCTCCTCCTTGATCGCCTTGAGGGCAGAGACACCACACCAGTCAAACTCGACCGAGCTACCTATGTGGTACGCTCCGGAGCCAAGCACGATCACACTCTTGTCCCCATCCTCAAAGGAGACATCGTGACGATGCCCATCATAGGTCAGGTAGAGGTAATTGGTCTTAGCTGGATACTCGGCAGCAAGCGTATCGATCTGGCGCACCACCGGGGTGATACCCATATTCTTTCGCAGCTCCCGGACCTCCAGCTGGGCTGCATCCATATCCTTGATCGTGTGCTTGAGCACCGCACGTGCGATCTGGAAGTCGGAGAAGCCCTGCACCTTTGCCCTCCTCATCAGCTCAGGCGAGATATCTCTGATCTGTGACAGAGCCTCCAGCTCCTCAGCTGTATCTATGATATTGCGAAGCTTGTGGAGGAAGAACTTGTCGATCTTCGTCAGATCGTGGATCTGATCGATCGTATAGCCGGCTCGAAACGCCTTACTAATGACAAAAATACGATTGTCGGTAGGCTCCCGTAAGGACTTGTCTATGTCCGGGATGACCAGCTCCTTATTCTCGACGAAGCCGTGCATGCCCTGACCGATCATCCGAAGCCCCTTCTGGATCGCTTCCTCGATGGTGCGACCGATGGCCATAATCTCGCCTACAGACTTCATACTGGAGCCGATCTCACGCGACACACCGGCAAACTTGCTGAGGTCCCATCTGGGAATCTTGCAGACGACGTAGTCTAGTGCCGGCTCAAAGAAGGCAGAGGTGGTCTGTGTGACACTATTCTTCAGCTCATGAAGTCCGTATCCCATACCGAGCTTGGCAGCCACAAAGGCGAGCGGATAGCCGGTCGCCTTGGAAGCGAGTGCCGATGAGCGGCTCAGTCGAGCATTGACCTCGATGACACGATAGTCCTCGCTCTGGGTGTCCAAGGCGTACTGGACATTACACTCCCCCACTATGCCTATATGGCGAACGATTCGGATGGCGATGTCGCGGAGCTTCTGAAACTCCGAGTTAGTTAGGGTCTGTGATGGAGCCACGACGATACTCTCACCGGTATGGATGCCCAGTGGGTCGAAGTTCTCCATATTGCAGACCGTGATACAGTTGTCATACTTATCACGCACCACTTCGTACTCGATCTCTTTCCAGCCCTTGAGGCTCTTCTCCACCAGTACCTGTGGGGAAAAGGAGAAAGCGCGCTCGCAGAGAGCATTTAGTTGCTCCTCGTTGTCGCAAAAGCCACTCCCCATACCACCGAGGGCGTAGGCCGCGCGGATGATGACGGGATAGCCGAGCTTCTTAGCAGCCTCGCGGGCATGCTCGATGTCCTCACATGCCTCGCTGGATATGGTGTGGACACCTATCTCATGCATACGCTCGCTAAAGAGCTCCCTGTCCTCCGTGTCCATGATTGCCTGAACAGGAGTCCCAAGGACCTCGATATTATAGTCCCGGAGGATCCCTTTCTCGTAGAGGGCTACACCACAATTGAGGGCAGTCTGTCCACCGAATG
>NZ_CAKRLH010000281.1 GCF_934359325.1 uncultured Porphyromonas sp. | reverse complement strand
TGGAACATCTCCTGGATCCTCGTCGCCATCGGTGAGGCATGGATCCTCTTCTACGCCCTCTGGGGGTGCAAGCCCAATAAGACCGACGTCCCTGTCGCCCACACTGCTGCCTGAGTCCTTATGAGAAATAGAGAAAAAGTGAGAGCCGCCTTTGGGCAGGTCTATGACCATACAGAAGGGGTGGACCTCTACTTCGCCCCCGGTCGGATCAATGTCATCGGTGAGCACACCGACTACAATGGAGGCTTCGTCTTCCCCGGTGCCGTCGACACCGGCATCATGGCGGCGATCCGTCCCAATGGTACCGACCGCATCAATGCCTTCGCCATCGACCTCGACGAGAGAGCCTCCTTCGGTCTCTCGGAGGAGGAAGCTCCCGAGGAGCAGTGGGCGCGCTACATCTTCGGCGTCAGCCGTGAGATGCAGAAGCTCGGCGTCCCGGTACAGGGCTTCGACACCGCTTTCTCCGGTGACGTGCCGCTCGGGGCAGGCATGTCCTCCTCCGCCGCACTGGAGAGCTGCTACGCCAGGGCGCTCAACGAGCTCTTCGGCGACGGCAAGGTGGACGACTTCGACCTCGCCATCGCCGGGCAGATGACCGAGCACCACTACGTGGGTGTCAATTGCGGGATCATGGACCAGTTTGCCAGCGTCTTCGGCAAGGAGGGACACATCATGCGCCTCGACTGCCGCTCACTGGAGCACGAGTACTTCCCCTGGGAGCCTAAGGGCTACCGTCTCGTCCTGATCGACACGGTGGTGAAGCACAACCTCGCCTCCGGCGCCTATAATCAGCGCCGAGCCTCCTGCGAGCATGTGGTGGAGGCTCTCCGTGAGGCCTATCCCGACCGCAAGATCGAGTACCTCCGCGATGCCGACCTCCATATGCTGGACAGCATCCGGGACAAGGTCTCCGCTGAGGATGCGCTCCGAGCCGAGTACGTGATCGAGGAGATCGACCGCGTGCTGGAGGTCTCCGACGCGCTCAAGGCCGGCGACTACCCCACCGTGGGACGCAAGATGTACCAGACCCACTGGGGCCTCTCGATGAAGTACGAGGTGAGCTGCGAGGAGCTCGACTTCCTTGTCCTCGAGGCGCTCCACAGCGGAGTCACCGGCTCACGGGTCATGGGCGGAGGCTTCGGCGGCTGCACGATCAATCTCGTCCGCGATGAGATCTACGACAGCTTCATTGCCCGCGCCACCAAGGCGTATGAGGAGAAGTTTGGTCACGCACCCAAGGTCTACCCCGTCATCATCGGTGATGGCGCCCGCTGCTTAGAGTAAGGCGACCATCCCTAATCCACTCCGGGAGAGAGAGTCCTATGCGACCCTCTCTCCTTTTTTTGTGCTCTTCAATGCTCGGTAGATAGCGTGTTTCCTACATACTGATTATCAGCAGAGAGTACTACGCCATTTCTAATATCGGTATTAGTGTCATCTAATACCGATATTAGTGTTGTCTAATACCGGTAATAGTTTTCACTATTACCGGTAAAAGAATTAGCCCTGATTGGAGGTGGGGTGGGGTGACACGTAAGAGCTTGATAGACTTGTAATAGAGGAAGGTATTTCGTACCTTTGCACTCCGAAGCGGTGGGGTGCGCCCCGTT
>NZ_CAKRLH010000280.1 GCF_934359325.1 uncultured Porphyromonas sp. | reverse complement strand
GACTTCGACGACGATCGACTATTTGAAATCCAGACTTTACTTAACAACAGACCCAGGAAGAAACATGACTACATCTCACCTTTCAAACTTTTCGCCCCGTTCTTCCTCCCTGTTGCACTTCGTCCTTGAATCTACGATCACTAATACCGGTAATAGAATTGTGGCGGAAAGGGGGCAATTCATTACCTTTGTGCCATTACTGAAGAGTGGCGCCTGTGCGCCGTGTACCTATCTCATTGTATAGTATCTAAGATGAAGCGGAATATTGGGGGAAAACGAGTGAGACATATCATCCTGTGGATGTGTCTGGCACTATTCTTCTCCGTCGGTGGACCGGCGCAGGCTCAGACAAACAATCGTGTCCATGTGGTCCAGTCCGGAGAGACCCTGTATCGGATAGGTAAGCAGTACGGTGTCACCGTGGCAGACCTCTACCGGCTCAATCCCTCTGCCCGTCAGGGCATACGCGTAGGTGAGCGTCTGGTGCTGCCGGCCGGCGCAGGCTCAGGTACTTCCTCGGATCAGGAGTTTTATGCGGTCAAGAAAGGGGATACCCTCTACAGTATTGCGCGACGAGCCGGCACGACTGTCAAGGAGCTGATGGCTCTTAATTCCTTCCTCAAGTCTCCCGATGACATTGCGGCAGGTATGATCATCAAGCTACCCGGCTACTCCTCGGGGGTCTCCTCCTCGACCGATGCCAAGCGTGTGGAGCCTGCTGCTGCGGACAGCCTCAATGGTATCCGACTGGAGACAGTCTCCGGTGGTGCCACCGTCTACTCTCTCGTCAAGGGTACTGCCTGGAGCGAGGAGGACTTCTATCGGTACAATCCTCAGGTGCTGGAGCGTGGGCTGAGAGCAGGGGAGTCGGTCTTCCTCCCCGATGGTAGCATCCCCAATAACCTCGCTGCTCGGAGCGTCGTAGCCACTCGTCCCTCCACCGGCTCCGGTACCCTGGATGTGGTGCTGGCTCTCCCCTTCAGGCTCGATAGGGAGAGGCGCTTTGCTGACTACTACGAGGGATTCTTGATGAGCGTGCTTGAGGCAAAGCGGGAGGGGAGAGATATCAACCTCTATGTCTATAGCTGCGACGATGTAGAGATGCCGTCCACTAAGGTGGCAATCAGTAACCTTCCCGATGTCGACCTGATCATTGGTGGTGTCTCGGTTTCCACGATCCGTCAGCTGAGTGAGCTCGCTAGGTACAAGCAGGCCACTTATGTGATCCCCTTCTCCTCTAAGGAGGTGGCTTCGTCGCTCTCTGGGCGTGTCTATCAGGTCAATACCCCCGCTGCCCTGCTCTATGATCAGGCAGCGGAGCGCTTTATCCAGACCTATGGTTCGTACCATGTACTCTTTGTCAATCCTATGCCGGGAGAGGAAGAGAGTCCTTTCGTTATGGCACTCAAGAATAGGCTGCGCCTTGCCGGCAGCTCCTACTCGGAGTGCGCCTCGTCAGACTTTACGAGCGGCGAGGATGTGTCGCGACAGAGCTTAGGTCATCTGAGGATGGTGGTCGTACCGTCCTCCTCGTCCCTACAGGCAGCCCGCCAGGTGCTGAGTGCTATCGACAGTGCGCAGGAGGACCTTACGGAGAGCTCTGTGGTCACTGCCTTTGGCTATCC
>NZ_CAKRLH010000279.1 GCF_934359325.1 uncultured Porphyromonas sp. | reverse complement strand
CTCTCCGGAGGCGAGTGTCAGAGGATCAAACTGGCGAGCGAACTAAATAGGCGCGACACCGGCAATACGATCTACTTCCTTGATGAGCCGACGACGGGACTTCACTTTGAGGACATCCGTATGCTGATGGCGATCGTTAATCGACTGGTAGATCGAGGGAATACCGTCGTGATCATTGAGCACAATCTCGACGTGATCAAGATCGCTGATCATATCATAGACATAGGTCCCGAGGGTGGCAAGGGCGGAGGGCACATCATTTTCCAGGGGACACCCGAGGAGATGGTGCAGCGCTGTGACAGCCATACGGCGAAGTATCTGAGAGAAGAATTTAAGGCAGCAGGAAGAGAGGTATGATGACGACAAGCGAGGAGCTCTTAGCGACACTCAATGAGGAGCAACGTCAGGCTGTCAAGGATCTCTCTCATGATAGTCTGGTGATCGCCGGAGCAGGCTCTGGTAAGACGAGAGTACTGACGACGAAGATAGCCTACATCCTGGCAGAGGGTAAGGCCGGTCCCTCAGAGGTGCTGGCTCTAACCTTTACAAATAAGGCGGCGCGAGAGATGCGTACCCGCATCGCCACCATCGTGGGTGACGGACTATCGCGGATGATCCCCATGGGCACCTTCCACTCCATTTTTGCTCGCTGGCTGCGCAGCTACGGTAAGTACCTGGGATACGATAGTGACTACACCATATATGACTCGGGTGACTCCCGGACCTTGGTCAAGGTGATCATACGAGATATGAAGCTGGACGAGAAAGACTATCCGCCCAAGAAGGTCTACGGACTGATCTCAGCCTGCAAGAATGACGGACTCACCCCGGGCAGTCTCTCAGACAGCGACCCGAGGTTACGCCGGATGCCTCACTTCGATGACATCTACAGGGGCTATCTGAGTCGTTGCTTCAGGGCCAATGCGATGGACTTCGATGATCTGCTGATCAATATGCTGCGACTGCTGAGACAGCACCCGGAGGTGAGGGACGAGTTCCACAGGAGATTTCGCTTCATCCTCGTCGACGAGTATCAGGATACCAATTGGGTGCAAAATGAGATCGTCAAGCAGCTTAAGGGACCTGATACGATCCTCACCGTCGTAGGAGACGATGCTCAGAGCATTTACTCCTTCCGTGGAGCTGTGATCGAGAATATCCTCAGTTTTAGCAGCACATTCCCGGGCGCAGTGGTCTATAAGCTCAGGAAAAACTACCGCTCAACCTCCAACATCGTCGACATTGCCAATAGCCTGATCGAGAAAAATCACTTCCGCATCCCCAAGACTGTGGAGTCGGTAGCCGGCAAGGGCGAGAAGCTCACCCTCTTTGATGCCTTCAGTGGCAAGTCCGAGGCTGAGCGGGTCGCCGAGATGATCTCCGCCTCACTTCGCCGAGGGAGATCACCAGAGGAGGTGGCGATACTCTACCGCACCAATGCTCAGAGCCGTCTCCTCGAGGAGCAGTTACGCAATTATTCCGTCCCTTATAGGATCTACGGTGGTCTCTCCTTCTACGACCGTGCTGAGATCAAGGATGCCCTAGCCTACCTCCGCTTGGTGATCAATGCCAGTGACGACGAGGCATTCCGGAGGGTCTACAACACCCCCAAGAGGGGAATCGGTGACGTGACCTTTAGCACCCTAT
>NZ_CAKRLH010000278.1 GCF_934359325.1 uncultured Porphyromonas sp. | reverse complement strand
AGTCTTTTATCATGAATACGATCGATATTGTTCTCTCACCCGAGTTGCTTGATGTCTACAGGCCTACTGAGCCGACCACCTTCGTGGTGGTCGACATCCTCAGAGCCAGCTCGACGATGGTCGCCGCCTTCGATAATGGTGTCCGGCGGATCTTTCCCATAGAGACCATAGAGGAAGCAAAGGCGGCAGCTGCGGCGGGACACCTGGTCGGTGCGGAGCGTAAGTGTGTCAAGTGCGACTTTGCCGATCTCGGTAATGATCCGCTGGAGTATGGTCCCGAGCAGGTGCGTGACAAGGAGATCTACTTCACCACCACCAATGGCACCCGGACTCTGAAGAAGTGTATGAGCTTCGGTCCGGAGCATAGTGTGGTCGTCGGGGCATTCACCAATATCGGCACCGTGGCAGAGTACTGCCGGGGACGCCATGTCCTCTCCGTCTGTGCCGGCTGGGAGGGACACGTCTGTATCGAGGATGCACTCTTCGGTGCCGCCCTCGCTGACCGCCTGTCCGGAAGCCACGCGCTCGGTAGTGATGCTGTTCGTATGGTGCTCGACTACTACCGCAGCCACTCGTCCGACATCGTGGGCGCCATCAAGCAGAGCGACCACTACCAGCGCCTCCTCCGTGTGGGGAAAGCGGAGGCTCTCTCGTACTGCATTGACCTCGATTGCTCTACCGCTCTACCCATCGCCGGCACAGATGCTCAGGAACGTATCGTCTTAGATAATAAGTAAAACGCCATGACTCGTAAAGTCCTCGCTCTCCTGTTACCGCTCCTGCTCCTCACCGGCTGTGGCAGCACACGAAATGCTGCCAATCAGCAGGTGAGCCGGATGCCCATGCCGGGGAAGAACCCCTCCTACAATGCCTACATCCGGCAGTATGCCCCCGCTGCTCTGCAGAGCCAGAGGCAGTTTGGCATACCTGCCTCCATCACCATGGCTCAAGGTCTGCTGGAGAGCGGGGCGGGAGGAAGTGCTCTGGCGCAGAAGTCCAATAATCACTTCGGCATCAAGTGCCACAATAGCTGGCGGGGTGCACGCACCTACCACCGCGACGACAATCCTCGCGACTGCTTCAGGGTGTACGATGATCCGCTCGACTCCTACCTCGACCATGGGCAGTTCCTCACGGGGAACCGCCGGTACAGCTCACTCTTCCGTATAGACATGACCGACTATAAGGGCTGGGCAAAGGGGCTTCAGAGTGCCGGCTACGCCACTGACAGAGGCTACGCCAATAAGCTCATCAAGATCATCGAGGACTACCAGCTCTACCTGCTCGTGGACGGTAATCTGGAGCGTGACTACGCCTATAACCGCCCCGAGCAGCCACGTCGATCGGTTAGCCAAAAGCCTCCTATGAAGTACGAGAAGCCGGCCTCTCGAGAGACCACCCCTGCCGGTGTCCGAGAGATCTACAAGAGCTATGGTCTCCTCTACGTCCTTGCTAAGAAGGAGGATGACCTCGCCAGCATTGCTCGTGACCTCGATATCTCGGAGAAGAAGCTGACGGACTACAACGACTTCCCGCCCGGCTACCCGATCGAGCAGGGTGACATCATCTACCTCCAGCGGAAGCTCCGTCGTGCCGATCCGCCTTACTACCGCCATGAGGTGAGGGTAGGAGAGTCGATCCACGGCAT
>NZ_CAKRLH010000277.1 GCF_934359325.1 uncultured Porphyromonas sp. | reverse complement strand
AACGTGGCCAAGAGTAAGCAGACCACCTCGCGCAAGAAGATGCTGGATAAGCTCAATGTCGAGGAGATCAAGCCATCTACGAGACGCTACCCGGGGATAATCTTCACTCCTGACCGTGAGGTGGGGAATAAGATCCTCACCGTCGAGGATCTGGCGGTGAAGGCTCCCACGATCGATGGATCGGGTGAGGAGCTGCTCTTCTCGCGAGTAAGCTTCAATGTAGAGAAGGATGATAAGGTCGTCTTCCTCTCCCGTGATCCTCGGGCGATGACCGCTTTCTTTGAGATCATCAAAGGGAATCGCGAGCCCCTCGAGGGACACTACGAGTGGGGACAAACGGTTACGTCGGCCTACCTGCCGCTGGAGAATGGGAAGTTCTTCGACTCATCGATGAACCTTGTGGACTGGCTGGCACAATTCTCTGCGGACACTAATGCGGTCTACCTCAAGGGGTATCTCGGTCGTATGCTCTTCCGCGGGGAGGAGCTGGAGAAGCAGGTGAAGGTCCTGAGCGGAGGAGAGAAGATGCGCTGCATGATCGCTCGGATGATGCTCACCAATGCCAATGTCCTGATCCTCGACTCACCCACCAACCACCTGGACCTAGAGAGCATTCAGGCCTTCAATAATACGCTGATCAACTTCCCCGGCAATATCCTTATGGCGAGCCACGACCACCAGTTCATACAGACGGTGGCAAATCGTGTCATTGAGCTAGGCCCTAATGGCATCATCGATAAGCGGTCGGACTTCGATACCTATCTGCAGGACCCAGTCGTGGCGGAGCAGAGGGCAAAAATCTATAGCGAGAGTAAGGCATGATAAATGTAGGAATCGTAGGAAGCGAAGGGTATACGGTCGCGGAGCTATACAGCCTCGTGATCAAGCACCCCGATGTGGATCTGCGGATGATCTACTCTCCGTGGCGAAGCGGAATGAATGTGTCGGAGCTCTATCATGACCTCCATAGCATGCGGACCCTTCGCTTCACCGATGAGGCGGACTTTGAGGGGCTGGATGTCCTCTTTATCTGCCTGCCGAGTGGGATGTCGCGTGCTTTCTTGGAGAATCATCCCATGCCTGAGGGTATTCGCGTAATTGACTTCGGTCATGAGCACCGCCACTCCGTTGATGCGGACAAGACCTTTGTCTATGGTCTGGTCGAGGCATATAAGGATGAGATCGTCGATGCGCAGTATGTCTCTGTCCCCGGCTCTTTTGCTGAGGCAGTAGAGCTTCCGCTCCTTCCTCTGGCGCGGGAGGGCCTCCTTCAGAGTGACCTGCATATCCACTGCGTCTCCGGCAAGACTCAGGCTTTTGCTCGTCCTGAGAAAGATAAGGGTCTATCCTACGAGGCGATCTTTGACCAGATGCACGTCTACTCCCCTTTCTCTCATCACCAGCAGGATGAGATCTACAGGACACTGTCTGACCTGCAGGAGGGAGGGTTCCATCAGAAGATCAGCATGATCCCTATGCGGGGTGGCTTCAATAGAGGAATGTACTCGACGATATACATGAACTCTCCCCTCACCGCTGAGGAGGCAGAAAAAATGTATACTGACTTCTTTGACCCCTCAGCCTTTGTATACATTACGGACGAGTACCCGGATGTGAGAGATACACAGAATACGAATAACACCCTCATCCACCTTGCCAAACTAGATGACAAG
>NZ_CAKRLH010000276.1 GCF_934359325.1 uncultured Porphyromonas sp. | reverse complement strand
CGCTCTGCCTGCGAGGATGCTCTCTACGAGTATGAGGGGACCTCGGGTGTGAGCCTGAGGACGATACAGCGGGACATCGAGCTTATGCGCAGCGATAAGCTGGGGTACAATGCACCGATCGAGGTAGTCGATCGCAAGTACTACTGCTACGCTGACCCGGACTACAGCATCAGCAGTCTCCCTCTGACACACGAGGAGCTGGTAGAGCTGACCGGCGCACTCGACATCCTGAGCCAGTATAGTGGCTTCAGGGGTCTCTCGGGGCTGGATGAGACTCTCACGAGGATTGAGGACAGGATCCGCAGCGGGAGTGAGGGGCAGCAGCAGGTGGTGTTTCTTGATACCAATGGGCAGCTGAAGGGACTGGAGCTGCTAAGCCCGCTCTACAAGTCGATCATCAACCGCCGTGCCCTACGAGTCCGTTACTGCTCCTTCCGCTCCGGCCGAGAGATCGAGATCTTTCTCTCCCCTTATCTCCTCAAGGAGTACAACAATCGGTGGTTTCTCCTGGGACATGAGAGAGGTCACAGCGGGATCCTCACGCTGGCACTCGACCGTATGCTTGGGGTGGAGGAGGACAAGGAGGGGAGGTATGAGGAGAATATCTACTTCGACCCAGTCACCTATCTGGATGATATGGTCGGCGTGACTCGCGACCTGACGTCGGAGCGTGAGCGGGTAGTCCTCTGGGTCGATGGCTGCCAAGCACCATATGTCCTCACGAAACCCCTTCACCCACGGCAGGAGCTGATGGAGGAGCGGGAGGACGGCAGTATCGTCGTGGCTCTGGAGGTAATCTGCAACCTCGAGCTGGAGCGGCTGATACTTGGCTTCGGGAGCCACATCAGCGTCCTCTCGCCCAAGAGGCTGAGGGACCGCATCGCCCGCCAAGTCATGATGATGGTCACCCGATACAAGGAGTAGCACACCGCTATAGAAATAGCGTGGAGCCGGTTATAAGTGGCTCTTCCACGAGCGATGCACTAACCAACTCCACTAACAAGCACACTTCAACTGAACGGCTTGCTATCGCAAAGTTACTGAAAGGGTTGGAAAATCCCACGAACTCGGGAAACTGCTCCTTGATGAGTCCGCAACAACTGGCTCGGAAGAACAGACCACCTGTTTCCGCAGTGCCGAGAGAAAAAGGTGAAAAACTTGAGGAGCTTACTAGATAGGCGGTGAAGGCGCACGACTGACTCCCCAAACAGCGATCCAATTTCGCTGAGGTCAGAGAGAAAGTCGCACGCCTTGATCTTGTGACAAAGGTAGTGAGAAATATTGTCGCACCTAAAGAGAGCTTGGGCGCATCTCGCTGAAGTACACAGAAATCTAAGCGATGGGAAGTGTAGCGAACCGGAGCGGTGTACGACACAGCACGTAGATTGCAGATAAGGTCCTTCGTCAAGCCGGCTCTGATCGCTACAATAATAGAAAGAAAATCCAAGTCTGAGCAGAAGCCCGTCAGACCAATCCCGACAGGCAGCCTCTACTAAACTCGGATCTCTTCGCAAATGTACAAGAAAGATCAGAACAGACAAAACGTTAGGATGAGATGATTGCTCGTGCTTGAACCACAGGTAAAAAGCATGAAGACAAAGAGGAAGCTTTGGAATGGCTTGGCATTGCTCCTCCCAAGGGAGCCTCCGCACAAGCTAATCCAAAGCTTAGTGATATTGCAAATGTAATAAATGGCATTGAGAA
>NZ_CAKRLH010000275.1 GCF_934359325.1 uncultured Porphyromonas sp. | reverse complement strand
CGGAAGGGCGAGTCGGTACCACTCACATCGTGGTGGTCGCGGCCCAGCATGACGGGACCGATCTTACCCTCACGAACCATCTCATTGAACTTAAGGGCGATCCGTACCCTACCCTCGCAGTCCTGGTAGAGGATACGTGCCTGCGTACCGACGACGAGAGCATTCTTCTCTGCATCACGGATCCAGACGTAGTTGTCCCTATCCTGATATCGTCTCGTGGGATCAATGCACTCCATAGCCGCATGGTCGGTCGCTCTCAGATCCTCCGGCTTGCCACTCAGGCAGACCCAGCGGAAGGGACCGTAACCAAAGTCGAAGAGCAGCGGACCCATGATGTCCTCCACGTAGGATGGCCAGATGAAGCCCTCCTTGTCATCGACACCATTCTTGGAGATCTCCTTGACTCCGGCATCGAAGACTGCCTTCATGAAGGAGTTACCGTAGTCAAAGAAGTAGGTTCCTCTCGATACGAGCGTCTTGATAGCCTCGAAGTGACGCTTCAGTGTGAGATCGACTTCGCGCTTAAATTCCTCACGATCCTTCTCCAGCATCTCGGTACGCTTGTCGAAGTCAAGTGTTACCGGGCAGTAGCCACCGATATAGACAGCGTGGCAGCTGGTCTGGTCGGAGAGGAGGTCGATGTGGATATTCTTCTCGACCGCATACTCAAGCAGGTCGACAATATTACCGTGAAATGCGATGGAAGTGGGCTTCTTGCTCTTCATCCCCTCGGCGGCCATCTCGAAGGCCTCCTCCTTGGACTCTGCTACCAGCTGTACCCAGCCCTGCTCCAGCCGCTGACCGATACGTGAGGCATCAACTTCCGCCACGATAGAGACGGCACCGGCGATGTCAGCCGCCTTGGGCTGAGCACCACTCATACCTCCGAGACCGGAGGAGACGAATAGTCGACCGGCGAGGTCTCCATCCTCGGGGATGCCGAGCTTCAGACGACCGGCATTGAGGAGGGTATTGAAGGTACCGTGGACGATCCCCTGTGGGCCAATGTACATCCAGCCTCCGGCAGTCATCTGACCATAATTGGCGACACCCATCTCGGCTGCCACCTCCCAGTCGTCCTGATTATTGTACTCGCCGATCATCATAGAGCTGGTCTCGATGACGCGGGGAGCGTCCTCACGGCTCTCAAAGACACCCAGCGGGTGACCACTATGGAGCACGAGGGTCTGACGCTTGGTCAGGTTTCGGAGATAGTACATGACGATGCGGTACTGCATCCAGTTCTGGAAAACCTGACCCATCTCGCCGTAGGTTACGAGCTCGTAGGGATATAGCGCGATGTCGAAGCAGAGGTTGTTGTCGATCATCACCTGAAGTCCCTTGCCGGCAAGACACTTGCCCTCGTAGTCGTTGATCGGCTTAGCGGAGAGGTTACCGGTCGGGCGGAAGCGATAGCCATAGATACGACCTCTCTCCTCCAGCTCCTTCAGGAACTCAGGTGCAAGCTCCGCATGGAACTTCCGCGGGATGTAGCGGAGGGCATTTCGCAGTGCCACTTCTTTCTGGTGCTTCGTCAGCCGACAGCCTCTGTCGGGCGCTCGACGGATACCGGACTCAAACTTCGGGTAGACAGGCAGCTTTCCACCGGGGAAGAGCGCCTCTTCAAACATATTGTTATCCATTAGATTGATAAGGAATGGTGGTATATAATTGTCTTTCTGACGGACCAAATATAAGCATATTTT
>NZ_CAKRLH010000274.1 GCF_934359325.1 uncultured Porphyromonas sp. | reverse complement strand
GAGGAGGAGTCGATGGGGAATTACTCCTTTATGTTCGGCGCTACGAATGAGAATGTCGACCTGCTCTCTAAGCTGGATCTGAAGCATACCCCGGGGGTGAAGGTCTTTATGGGCTCCAGCACCGGCAATATGCTGGTCGACTCTCCCGAGACGCTCCGACGGATCTTTGCGGAGTGCCCCACGCTGATCTGCATCCATAGCGAGGATGAGGGAATCATCCGGGCCAATAAGGCGAAGTACACTGCACTGTACGGAAACGATCCGGAGGTAAAGTTTCATCCCCTCATCAGGAGTCGCGAGGCGTGCTATGAGTGCAGCAGACGAGCGGTCGCCATGGCGGAGGAGACAGGCGCAAGGCTCCACATTCTCCACCTATCCACGGAGGACGAGCTGTCACTGCTGAAGCCTCGCACGGCAGAGGGCTTTAGTAGCAAGCGGATCACCGGCGAGGTCTGCGTGCACTACCTCTGGTTTACCGATCAGGACTACGAGCGACTTGGGGCAAGGGTAAAGTGGAATCCCGCCATCAAGACCGAGCGCGATCGAGCTGCCCTGAGAGCCGCCATCAATAGCGGTCTCGTCGATGTGGTCTCGACGGACCACTCGCCCCACCTGCCGGAAGAGAAGGTGGGTGGCGCACTGGGAGCAAAGAGCGGAGGACCGCTGGTGCAATTTTCCCTCCCCCTTATGCTGGAGCTGGTCCACGAGGGAGTCTTCCCGATCGAGCGGGTGGTGGAGTATATGGCGCACAATCCCGCCCTACTCTACGGCATCGACGAGCGAGGATTTATCCGCAAGGGTTACTATGCCGATCTGGTGCTGGTGGATCCTCATAAGAGTACCACAGTAACAAAGGAGGTGATCCGGAGCAAGTGCGGCTGGAGTCCCTTCGAGGGAGAGACCTTCCACAGCAGCGTGGTCAGGACGATACTCAATGGAGCTCCGGTGGTGAGAGGAGGAGTGCTCGATGAGAAGCTAGCTCTCCGATCAAAGAGAGCTCTCACCTTTGGCAATCGACTACCGAGATGAGCAGGAGCAGCCTTTTTCCTATCCTTGCGACCTGCTGCCTTTTGCTCCTTGGTGAGGGAAGAGCACTGGGACAGATCGACATCGACAAGCAACTTCGGGATCGTATCATCGCCCCGGACTCGCTGCTCAATGACGACACCGATGCCGATCGGCATGGGACGCTCGAGAGTTACTACCTCACCGGTCGCACGGGAGATATGAGACCGGCACCTCTCGATACCATCAAGCTCAATTCCTTTAGGCGAGAGCACATCGAGGGCAGGAGCATCGCAGAGAGCTACTTAGGCACTTACGCAGGGCCTTATCAGTCCAAGGTCTACTTCGATCAACCGATCGACCAGTGGGGCGACTTCTACTACCTGGCGCCCTACTTCCACCTCCTCAGGAGAGGGACCATGGCGAGATACTTCGACACCAAGGTTCCCTACACATTCCTAAGTGTGCAGAAGCTGGGCGGATCCAACGAGCTGGAGCAGCTCCTCCATGCCCTCTTTACCACCAACCTTGGTCCTAATGTCAATCTCGGCGGTGAGGCAGAAATAGATAAGGCCAATGGGGTGTACAATAACACCGCCTCGCAGGCGCTTACGTACCGTATCTTTGGCTCCTACACCAAGGGGCGGTATGAGCTCTTTGCCGAGGTGGGGAATACCAACGTCATCAATCAGGAGAATGGCGG
>NZ_CAKRLH010000273.1 GCF_934359325.1 uncultured Porphyromonas sp. | reverse complement strand
TGCATCCCCACCTTAGCTATATCCGCTGAGAGCTTATCCGACAGATAGACGTTGTCGCTATTATGCTCATAATAGATAGAGGGAGAGAGACGGAAGTAGCGACGCTTACCACCGGACTGCTCACGATACTCCCAAGGATCCTCTCCGCCATATCTATTGTCCTCCATACGCCTCCTATGCTGCCGATCGGCGACCCCGGTCGCACTTACTCGCAAGCTCCGGACAGGGCTGAGGATAAAGAGGTGATTGAGACTTGCAGCGCCGCTCTCATTAAAGCGATAGCGCACCAGAGGCAAAGGGATGTCAGTGGGGAAGTCGGTGATCAGAAATGGCGAGGCAGGAGTGGGTCGATAGAGGAGATCGTAGACGGTGGGGACGCCACCGTAAAGCCGCTCCACATCCTGACCGGTATTATTCCCTTCACCGACCAGCATGCTCTGTGATCTCCGGCGCACTAAGGTAGTGCTAATCTTAGACTCCAGCAGCAGGGGGGAAAGTCCTGATCCTATAGAGACTTCGCCAAAGGGTCGTGCCTTATAGTCCTTACTGAGACGAAGATTCATAGCCACATCCTTGCTGTCCGATCTCTTCTTGAGGATCCGCTCGTGAGTATGACGCTCCATGACATCGACCCCGGCGATCGCATCGGCAGGGAGGTTTTGAGTAGCCAGGTTGTACCGATTCTCCAGTAGGTCCTGCCCCTCTATATAGAGATGACTAATGGCACGTCCCTGGTACTTGATGTCTCCGCTGTTACCCACCTCCACTCCGGGGAGCTTCCTGAGCACATCCCCGATGGAGCGGTCACTCTTCACCCGAAAGGAGGAGACATCATAGCTTACGGTATCCTTATATGCGACCACGGGCGGAGCCTTTGCGAAGATCTCGGGGAGCTTGGTAGCGGTGGGCTCAAGCCGCAGCACCAGCTCGCTCCCACATCTCAGTCTATCCCGTCTCACCTCTGCTGACTTATAGCTCATCAGCGTAACGCTCAGCCTGGACACCGACTCACTGATCGTGAGTTCAGCCTGTCCTTGATCACCTGTGATAGCATAGCCTACGAGGGCATCACCCTCGTCGTAGAGGCGACAGAGTACACCCGGCAGAGGCATCTCGTCCTCTGCTGAGAGGATAGTCACATGTATGGTGCAGGGATCTGCTGTAGCCAGGAGTGGAGGAGTAAGCAATAGGAGGACAAGGAAGAGCCTGATCCTTATGCGGTGCCACATAGTCACTCCAGCTCTATGGGGTTGAAGGGAAGTGGCTTAATGCTCTTGAGTGTCTCCTCAGGGATCGTGACGCCCCTCATGCTCATCAGTCCGCGAGCGGGATCGGCACAGAAGTTCTTGTGCATTTGCAGGATGTGCCTCCGTGTCTCCTCAGGATAGTCCGTTCGGCGGTAGATGGGGACCGGATCCTTCTCCGGGACCGCAGAGAGCGACCCGAGAGTAAAGGAGTACTGACCTGCCGTGTCATACAAGCAGAAGATCAGACCCGGCAGGCCTGTAAACTTATAGGGACCATCCGGAATCGGAACTTCGGGGGCATACCAGGCCACATAATCCCTCCCGCGGAAGTGCGTCAGAGCCTTCTTGCACTTCACTCCGGCTACTATCGTGTCTCCGGGGGTCATAGACCACTCCATCTGGGGAAGGGGTTCCTCGTAAGCATAATCTTTCAGCCCGGTCGATGACACCACGAAGCAGCTGTCGGCACCGCGCA
>NZ_CAKRLH010000272.1 GCF_934359325.1 uncultured Porphyromonas sp. | reverse complement strand
TACCGGCGTGACCACTCTCTGCCCGCCTGCGACATCTCTGCCCGACCGGCATCATCCTCCATCAGTCGGGAGAGACTCTCGGCATATGCCCTGAGATCAAATGGGGGAACCATCACCCCAAGCCGACCCCCATCGGTGACATCCCTCAGAGCGGCATAGCTGTCAAAGGCGATCAGCACCACACCATACTGAAGCGCCTCGAGGATCACGAGGGGCAATCCCTCGTAGCTGCTCGAGGAGACCAAGATCCCGGCGCGACTGAGGTAGGGCTGCGGGGAGCGTACGCCCTCGAAGTGGATCCTCTCCAGATGGAGTGCCTCCGCCCGTCTCCTCAGGTCACGCTCCACCCGCTCGTTTCCCCCGCCCACGATGTAAAGCGACCAGTCAGGGAAGCGATCCTGTATCATCCCCCACACATCGAGCAGGCGGTCGGTTCGCTTCTGACCGTAGTCGAAGCGTCCCACATAGAGAAGCATTTTCTCCTTAGACAGATGTGCCGGTATGTCGGTCGGGTCGTAGGTATTGGGATTGGAGATACTGATCAGCTTGCCCTCCGAAGCGTCACCTACCAGGTCTCTGAAGATGGGCACATACGAGGGCGAGAGAAGCACGATCGCATCGCCGACTTTCGAGATGAGCCGCCACTGTCGCAGAGCCTTGTGGCGGCGGAAGAGGTACTCCGCCCAATGGAGGAAAGGAGGTGTCCGGCGCTTAAACTTGTACATCGTCGGATCGGTGTGGATCTCAAAGACAAGCCTTGCCCCCAGTCGGTCAGCCACCTCGGCGAGAAGCAGTGCCAGCCGACGACGGTAGGCATTGTGGCAGACGATCACCTCGACGCCGTGGGCTCCGAAGTACTCCACCAAGGCATCAAAGTTAGCCTTGGAGCGAATACGCCGCTTATCCCGCAGGAGGAGGTTCTCAAATCCCTCTACCGAGGGATAGCCCTCCTCCACAGCTGCCAGGCAGACGTGGTGTCCCCGAGCCGTAAGGGCGCCGGCAACGCGGGCACCGACCGCCTCGATCCCGCCCATGACCGTATTGAAGGTCCACCAATTGACAAACGCTATATTCAAAACTCTCTACTCTGACTTTTGGGGCAAGTTACTCATAATTACCGAGAGGGCATACTCAGATGGCAGCCACAGACTAACACCGATAATGACTCCAATATCGGCAACAGAAGTAGCCGCTCCCTTTACTCTGTCGACCAAAAGGTTAGAACAAACCCGGATGATACATGATTCAGTAGCCATTGGTCCTATGGACCATTGTGCTCAGCACTAATTCATCCATCCAGTGGTGGTGACGCATTAGGGCTAAAATGCGTTAGCTCTGAACTGACCTGTAATTTCCGATACCGATAGAGAGATAACCCTTACCTTTGCGGAGAAGTATCAGCTCAGCCATTTGTAAAGCCACCGGTGATATGAAGATAATAGACTATGTCAAGAGACTGAATCATCGTCGGCTGTCCCGCCGACAGCCACGGAAGCATCAGAGGGCTGCCGCCGTCTGGTACGGACTGATAGACGATTACTACGGGGGGAAGGCTAAGCACTACGAGGTGATGCCGAAGCACCCGGAGCTGGTGGGGGAGAAGATCATCTGGCAGTACTGGGCACAGGGTTTCGACGAGAGTAAGCTCCCGGAGATGATCCGCCTCTGCTACGCCTCGGTAGAGCAGCACAGGGGAGACTACCGGGTGATCCGTCTCTCGGATGA
>NZ_CAKRLH010000271.1 GCF_934359325.1 uncultured Porphyromonas sp. | reverse complement strand
GCGGGCGTGATCCACTCCGACTTTGAGCGCGGATTTATCTGCGCCGAGGTGATCAAGTACGACGACTTCATTGCCCTCCGGAGCGAGCAGGCGGTCAAGGAGGCCGGCAAGCTCTACGTCGAGGGGAAGGACTACGTCGTGCAGGACGGGGACATCATGAACTTCCGCTTCAACGTCTGATCGCCTCACGATAGCCCCATGGATCGGATCGGCTACTACTTTGTCGTGCCGCTGCTGCTCTCCATCGTCTACTTCGGTGGCACGATCAGCGGGCGGAGCCGGCACAGCCGCACATTGTACCAGTGGATGTGCGAGTTTTTCTTACTCCTAACGGCAGTCTATCTCGCGCCCAGGGAAGTGGTGCCGGTGTGGCTCTCCCTCGGGGCGCTCGTCGGAGCCCTCGCAGTAGGCCTACTGCTCCGCCGGGCCATCGGGCAGGAGCGCCTACTCCCTGATCGGACGTTTATCAGGAAGCAGTACCCGATCCTCTTCTATCCCCTATACATCCTGCTGGGACTGCTCATCGGAATGGGGCGCACGAGTCGTCTCTCACCCGTAGCACTGCGCACGATCCTCATCGCCGCGCCTATGCTCTGCGTCATCGTGGAGCGGATCTCCTACCACCTCCACAAGGGGCACCGCCCCGCTGACGAGGAGTGACCGGACATCGCCTCCGATATACCGTCGGCGAGCCGGTCCCCGTAGGGATGCCTCCCCTCCCGGGAGATGCTCTTGCCTGAGGGGAAGAGTGGTAAAAAGGGTACCTTTGTGGCGAAAAAAGTGAGGACAATGACTGCTGCATACCATACGGTGACGCTTGAGAACGGTCTGCGCTGCGCCCTGCTCCCGGTACGGAGTCGAGTGGTGTGGTGTGGATTTGGAATCCACTCCGGTAGTCGGGATGATCCCAAGGGGCTGCCGGGGCTGGCTCACTTCGTCGAGCATACCCTCTTCAAGGGGACGACCCACCGCCGTGCGGATCACATCCGCAATCGGATGGAGGTGGTGGGCGGCTCCATAGATGCCTATACGACGAAGGACGAGACCGTCGTCTATACCGTCGGACCGCGAGGGGAGCTGACTCGAGCCATGGAGCTCCTCGGAGATCTGATCCGCCATAGCACCTTCCCTGAGCGGGAGCTTGAGCTGGAGCGGGGAGTGGTGCGCGACGAGATCAATCTCTACCGGGACACCCCGTCGGATCGGATCTTCGACGAGTGGGACGAGCGCTTCTTCCGAGACCAGACCCTGGCACACCCGATCCTCGGTGACACCCGGAGTCTCGACCGGATGAGTCGGGTGGATCTGCTGAGCTATACGGAGCGCACGTTTCGCCCCGATCGGCTGCTCTTCTTCGTGATGGGACAGGTGACGCCACAGCGCTTCGAGGAGCTCTGTCAGCGGTACCTGTCGGTGCCCTTCTCCTCACGGGTCCAGTCCTCACCCAGACCGGAGCTGCAGCTCCCCATAGCCCTGACCGACCAGTCTCCCCATATCGTCCACAGCCGAACCCACCAGGCGCACACCCTCCTCGGTGGTCTCGGCGTGACCTACAACGATCCTGACCGTGCGGCTCAGAACCTCCTCCTCCAGCTCCTGGCGGGAGATGGGATGAATACCCGGCTCAATGTCGAGCTGAGAGAACAGCGCGGCTGGGTCTACAATGTTGAGGCCTCCGTCACCTGCTTCCCCGATGTGGGCTGGTGGCAGATCTACTTCGGCAGCGACGA
>NZ_CAKRLH010000270.1 GCF_934359325.1 uncultured Porphyromonas sp. | reverse complement strand
GCCAAGGAGCTCGGCATCACTGTCATTGCTCTTTCGCAGCTCAATCGTGAGCTGGAGAAGCGGAATAAGGAGGGTCGTCGCCCTCAGCTCTCAGACCTGCGTGAGTCGGGTGCGATCGAGCAGGATGCGGATATGGTTATCTTCATCCACCGACCTGAGTACTATGGCATACTCACGGATGAGAACAATCGCGATATGAGAGGTCTGGCGCAGATCATCATCGCCAAGCACCGTAACGGTCGGGTGGGGGATGTCTACCTTCGCTTCGAGGGTGATCTCATCCGCTTCTCCTCCGCTCTGGATAGCAATATCAATGACGACTACCAGTCTACCTTCTCCTCAAGTATAAACGGTCCGTCTGTCGACGACCCACTCTCGGGAGGAGGTTTCTCTGACGATCAGGGAGGGTTTACGATGTAATGACTGATTGGAATGGGTAACAATACTAAGATTCAAGATTTTTTAATCGAAAACATAGATCACGATATGAGTATGATGAAAGAATTCAAGGAGTTTGCCATGCGTGGTAACGTCCTTGACATGGCTGTCGGTGTCATCGTCGGCGGAGCCTTCGGTAAGATTGTCTCCTCTTTTGTGGATGACGTGCTGATGCCTCCCCTCGGGATGCTCCTCGGGAAGGTGAATTTCTCGGACCTGAAGGCTGTCCTCAGCCCTGCTGTTATTGGGGCTGATGGAGAGATCGTCAAGCCTGAGGCTGCCATTATGTATGGTCAGTTTATCCAGACGGTGGTAGACTTCCTGATCATCGCCTGGGCAATCTTCCTAATGGTCAAGGCTGTCAATAGCTTCAAGAGGAAGGAGGAGGAGAAGCCTGCTGAGCCGGCACCTACGCCGGAGGATATCCAGCTGCTCCGCGAGATCCGTGATGAGCTGAAGAAGAAGTAATCCCTCGGATTAGACGAAAACAAAGAGGCTGCAGCTATTAAGCACGCAGCCTCTTTGCTATATATAGAGGATTGATCTACGGATCAGCTATCAGAGGGCACTCTTGACAGCCTCTACCCAGCGATCGATACGCTCGTCGGTGAGGTCGTCCTGGTTGTCCTCGTCCAGGCAGCAGCCTACCAGCTTGCCACCCTCCTCGGCACGGCTGGCCTCATACTCGTAGCCGTCCTTGCTGATGGCACCAACGAAGGTGCATCCGGTCTCGCTGAGCTCCTCCTTGAGGATGCCGACAGCATCGCAGAAGGTGTCTCCGTAGCCTTCGCTGTCGCCACATCCGAAGAGGGCAACCTTCTTGCCGGAGAGATCCTGGTCGGCAATGTCCTCGATGAGGTCGGACCAGTCGTCCTGCAGCTCGCCATCGTCCCAGGTGCTGCTCCCGAGGATCAGCAGGTCGTAGTTGGCTACATCCTCTGCGTCAAACTCTGCAGCGTCGCGTACGTCATCAGCAGCAACGCCAAACTTCTCGGCGATGCGGTCAGCGATGTCTTTGGTGGTTCCGGTAGAGGAACCGTAAACAATAACAGTTTTCATATACGGTGATTATAACTAGTGGTAATACACTCGGGCAAATATAGACAGTTGTTTTGATATAACCAATCTCTGTGATGGGAATTGTAGCATTTCCCGGAGACTACTCTGACAAATCCAGTAACACCACTTCGTATGGACCCAGCGTGAGATCAAACCCCTTCTTAAGCGGCAGGCTGAGCTCCTCGCTGGTTCGCACGTAGTTGTTGTACTTTGATAGATCAGAAGTTGTAGTCGAAGCACTTGG
>NZ_CAKRLH010000269.1 GCF_934359325.1 uncultured Porphyromonas sp. | reverse complement strand
CTCCGTGGCGGCTCAGATCTTCCACCATGAGGACGAGCTAAGGGGCGCCAGCACTACGAGAGACTGGGAGAGGCTTGATCAGCTGCTGCGGGTAGAGCCATCCCCTTACTGGCAGACCCACCTCGACTTCGGGCAGGCGTCGAGCCGAAGGCTCAGGGCGATAGGCGACAACCTGATCCAGATCCTGATGATAAATGCTGTCATCCCCACCGTCTATTACTATGCGGAGTGGAGCGGCTCACATGCGGGCAAGGAGGCTGCACTGGACCGTCTGAGAGAGCTTCCTCCTGAGCGAAACAGCTATATCGACCTCTTCCGTCAGTATGGCATCACCGCCACCAACGCCCTGGACACTCAGTGTATGCTGGAGCTATACACCAACCACTGTATCCCCTATCACTGTCTCAGTTGCCCGATGGCGGTCCGGCTCTTCGAGCTACTCCGCACGTTGCCACAGAGCGGTCAATCCACATAGATCTGACAAGTAAAGCGACCCCACTGCAGATGCGGTGGGGTCGCTTTGTCAGTTGTCCTATAAGGACTCGAACCTTAAATTCAAGAGCCAGAATCTTGCGTGTTGCCAATTACACCATAGGACATTGTGTCTCTCTTTGACGTTGCAAAGGTAAGACTATTTACCGACTTCGCCAATAGCTGTAAGCAAATATTTTCTGAATGTTTGCACTTGTCCTTAGGCAAGGGTGACGCAGTTGAGTGGTGCGAAGGACCATTCAAATCATTGTGCAGAACGTGTATAGAGCACCCGAAATGGTCTTCGGTTAGAGCCTGACTTATCCGGAAGCTTTAGTGGTGCAAAAATACCACCTTCGTACGGAGCAATTGTCTCACAGAGTCTCTTTATGTCTCTTACCGCCTCTTTCTGTTGAAAAATAGGGATACAAATACTCTCTCCATCCGTTGAGACTTGAGTCTGCAAGTAAGACGACACATGGACGATTGTTGTTTCTCTCCTAAGAGATGGGTAGGCGGAAGCATCAAGAGAGGGCTATTACTTCTTTTGCTGTTATGCTCAAATGCGTCACCCCCGGTCCTTAGGAGAAGGTGAGAGACAGAGTTAGCGAAAAGTGGTAAATTTGGCACACTAAATAGGATCTGCATGTGGGATCCTATGAAATAGAATGGACCTATCCGCCCCCAAGGACGGATACTTGATATACTCACAGTCATCGTCATGTCACAAGGCTTCAAAAAGTTTATCACCTGGCTCTGGATCATCTTTGGTGCCGGAGTTGTAGCAGTGATACTCCTCTTCTTCCTCATCTCGAAGGGGGTCATCGGTTATATGCCCCCGATCGAGGATCTGCAGAACCCGATCGATCGCTACGCCTCACAGGTGATCAGCCAGGATGGTCAGGTACTGGGGACATTTGCCCTGCAGGACAATAATCGCATCCATACGGACTACAACGACCTCGCTCCCTCACTCGTCCATGCGCTGATCGCCACGGAGGACAAGCGATTTACCGACCACAGCGGCATCGATATGATGGGTGTACTGCGGGCCTTCTTCCGCACCATCATCATGGGCGACAAGGACTCCGGCGGTGGTAGTACGATCACCCAGCAGCTCGCTAAGCAGCTCTACTCCCCTCATGCAGACAATATCATGGAGCGAGCACTACAGAAGCCTATCGAGTGGGTCATCGCGGTGGAGCTGGAGCGACGCTACTCCAAGGAGGAGATCATCAGCCTGTACCTCAATCAATTTGACTTCCTCTATAATGCCATCGG
>NZ_CAKRLH010000268.1 GCF_934359325.1 uncultured Porphyromonas sp. | reverse complement strand
CAGGAGAATGACCTGATCTGCGTCACGGGCGACCTCGGTGCCGCCTTCCTCGGCCTGACAATGCTGGAGCGGGAGAAGCAGGTCTTCGACCGGATGGGGCAGGAGAACTATGCTCCGGACTTCGATGGTGGGGCTTACTTCCTCTCTCGTCAGATGCGCCCCGTGACGCGGCACGACCTCTGCCCTTCGCCCATCGGGATCGAGATACGTCCCTCGGCGATGACGGAGGTGACGGAGGGGCTGGCGGGCGATCTCCTTCGCCTATGCGACCTCTCAGGCGTCGGCTGCAGGATCTATGAGGAGCGGCTGCCGATCCTTGCGGAGACGCAGCGGCAGGCGGAGACGCTGGGACTGGATCCCACCGCGATCGCCTGCAATGGCGGCGAGGACTACGAGCTCCTCTTTACTCTTCCCCTGACCGACAAGGAGCTGATCGAGGGGCTGGAGGGCTTGACGATGATCGGCTTCGTCACCGACGCGAGCATGGGCTGTCGCCTCGTCAGCAGTGGCGGGAGCGAGACGCCCCTTCGCTCACAGAGTACCACGACAGCGGAGTCATGAGACAGTATCTGGATCTATTGCAAAAGGTGCTGGACGAAGGGCATCGGAAGGAGGACCGCACCGGCACCGGAACGATCAGCCTCTTTGGCGCGCAGCTGCGCTTCCCGCTCAGTGAGGGCTTCCCGTTGCTGACGACGAAGAAGCTTCACCTGAAGAGCATCATCTACGAGCTGCTCTGGTTTATCCGGGGAGAGACGAATGTGAAGTACCTCCAGGAGAACGGTGTTCGGATCTGGAATGAGTGGGCCGACGAGGCGGGTGACCTGGGGCCGGTCTACGGCGCTCAGTGGCGACACTGGCTCGATGCCTCGGGCGAGACGCACGACCAGCTGGCTGAGGTGATCGAGATGATCCGTAAGACTCCCGACAGCCGGCGGATGATCGTCAACTCGTGGAACGTGGGGGAGATCGACCGGATGGCGCTGCCGCCGTGCCACGTGCTCTACCAGTTTTACGTCGCGGACGGGAAGCTCTCCCTCCAGCTCTACCAGCGGAGTGCTGACCTCTTCCTCGGGGTGCCCTTCAACATCGCCTCCTACGCCCTCCTGCTGATGATGGTGGCGGAGGTGACGGGGCTGGAGGCAGACACCTTTATCCACACCTTTGGCGACGCACACATCTACCTCAATCACCTCGACCAGGTCAGGGAGCAGCTCACGCGGGAGCCACGGCAGCTGCCGACGATGCG
This sequence comes from uncultured Porphyromonas sp., assembly GCF_934359325.1. Taxonomy (GTDB): domain Bacteria; phylum Bacteroidota; class Bacteroidia; order Bacteroidales; family Porphyromonadaceae; genus Porphyromonas_A. Next base: position 515 of record NZ_CAKRLH010000268.1, on the reverse strand, counting down.
GCTCCGACCGGGCGTGACGCGGATCGAGGACTTCACCTACGACGACTTTACGCTGGAGGACTATAATCCCTGGCCACACATCTCAGGCAAAGTATCAGTATGAGCAAGACAAGCACCCTCTCCCTCATCGTCGCCATGGATAGCGACGGAGCGATCGGGCAGGCGGGCGATATGCCCTGGGGGCGGAGTATGAAGGGGGATCTCCGCCACTTCAAGGAGACCACCATGGGGCACCCGATCCTCATGGGTCGCACCACCTACGAGTCCTTCCCCCGCCGACCGCTGCCGGGACGGCTGAATATCGTTCTCACCCGTCGACCTGACTACGCCGTGGAGGAGGGGGCTGTGGTGGCGCACTCGGTGAAGGAGGCACTCCGCCTCGCTGAGGGGGCGGACGAGGTCTTCGTCATCGGTGGTCGGCAGATCTACGAGCAGCTGATCGACCGGGCGGACCGGCTCTACGTGACGCTGGTGCACCACACGTTCCCCGACGCGGACACCCACTTCCCCGACAT
>NZ_CAKRLH010000267.1 GCF_934359325.1 uncultured Porphyromonas sp. | reverse complement strand
CCATTTGTCTCTACTCTATAGAGTGATCTCCCCCTCTTCCACCGGGTGGGGAAGTGACCCTTGGATGCAAAAGTACCTAAATTCGTGCGCTTCTGTTTTTATGATAATTCCGTATCTTGCTCTTCCAACAATTAAGTCACTTCGCGCTAATGGATAAGGATAGTACCACCACCTTTAGAGGCAATGACCGGATCCTCTTCGGATTTATATGCGGTCTCCTCTCCTTCTGGCTCTTTGCCATGACGCTCCTCAATGTGAGGGGCGAGATGAATGCTGAACTGGGGCTCTCCCCATCGCTGCTCAATCTCTCTGTCTCCATCACTTCCCTCGTCTGCGGGATACTGATCGTGCTTATCGGTGGTCTCGGAGATCGCCTCGGGCACACACGGATGACCCGCCTCGGACTGATCCTGGCGATCGTGGGGGCAGTACTCATCGCCCTGACACCCGGTCACTCACCGCTCACGGCACCGATCCTGCTGCTGGGGCGTATCTGCCAGGGGCTGAGCGGTGCCTGCGTAATGCCCTCGACACTGGCACTGCTGCGGGTGTTCTGGGACGAGAAGGGGCGACAGCGGGCGATTAGCCTCTGGAGTATGGGTACCTGGGGCGGCACCGCATTTAGCTCCCTACTCGGGGGATATATGGCACAGTGGCTCGGCTGGAGGTGGATCTTCTGGCTCGCTGCAGCGGTCGCTCTCCTCGGGCTCTTCCTCATCCGAACCCTGCCCTACTACCGCCCGGGGAGTGACGCGAAGGGCGGTCGGGATATCCCCGGCATCGCCACGCTGATCCTCGGTATCGTCAGCCTACAGCTCTATGTGACTGAGGGTCCGCAGTGGGGCTGGGTGGATGTCAAGTCTCTCGGCCTGCTCCTCATGGCGACGGTCTTCATCCTCCTCTTCATCGGCATCGAGCGGGGCGCCAAGCACCCCTTCCTCGACCTCCGAGTCTTCCGAAACTCGGTCTACAGTGGCGCTACGGTGGCCAATTTTCTCCTCAATGCCTCCACCGGCATCATCATCATCGTCAGCAGTCTCCTGCAGCTGGCCTCAGGGGTGCCGGTGGATCAAGTGGGGCTTATGTCTATCGGCTACGGCGTGTCTATCCTGCTCTTTATCCGTGTGGGGGAGAAGCTGATGCAGCGCTACGGTGCGCGACTCCCGATGCTCCTCTCCTGCGGTACCGTCGCGGTGGCTCTCTGCCTGCTCCTCCCGACAAATGTGATGGCAGGCACCTACATGACGCTTGTCGTGATCGCCTACTCGCTCTTCGGTGCCGGGCTGGGGCTCTTTGCCACAGCCTCCACCGACTCGGCTCTGGCTACGCTGCCGGAGAGCAGGACCGGTATCGGCTCCGGGATCTTCAAGATGGCCTCCTCTCTCGGCAGCTCCTTCGGCATAGCCATCTCGACCGCGATCTTCCAGGATATAGCCTACTCCGCTGAGCCGATCACCCTTCTCAGCGAGGTGGTCACCTTCGTCGGACGACAGGACAACGTCACGATCCGTCAGGGGGCGATGGCCGCCTACCTCTACAATCTCATCATCATCGTCATCTCCTTCGCCGTCATCTACTACACCATCCCCAAGGGCCAGGGCAAGACTTCCAAGAAGTAATAGCGAAATAGGGGAGCGGGTCTGACAAAAAGGCACAGATATCCTGTCTGAAAAAATGTCGTACCTTTGCCTCACACAAGCGCCCGGGTGGCGGAATTGGTAGACGCGTTGGTCTCAAACACCAATGGAGTAACATCCGTACCGGTTCGATCCCGGTT
>NZ_CAKRLH010000266.1 GCF_934359325.1 uncultured Porphyromonas sp. | reverse complement strand
CGGGACATCTCCAGGGGCGAAGGATAGGCGGCAAAGAGCGCAGGAGTCACCATATTGATCCGCTCATCCGTACACTGTGCTGAGAGTAGCACAGCGACCAGAAACTGGTACGGCGTGCCATAGTGCAGTGCTGTCTGCGGATGAGGATTGGCAGACTCAAATCGCTCAATCACCCCGTCTACTCGCTCCTTGATCGTCATCACTTCTCGCTCTGGAATTGGCTAAGGAACCTGAGGTCGTTCTCAGAGAAGAGCCGAAGGTCATCAACGGTGTACTTCAGGTTGGTGATCCGCTCGATGCCCATGCCGAGGGCAAAGCCGGTGTAGCGACTTGAGTCGATACCGCAAGCCTCGAGGACATTGGGGTGCACCATACCGCATCCCAGGATCTCCACCCAGCCGGTGTGCTTGCAGAAGGAGCAGCCCTTACCCCCACAGAGGTTGCATGAGATATCCATCTCAGCACTGGGCTCGGTGAAGGGGAAGTAGGAGGGTCTGAGTCGGATCTGAGTCTCGGGCCCAAACATCTCGTGAGCGAAGTGGAGGAGCACCTTACGCAGGTCGGTGAAGGTCACATGCTCGTCGATATAGAGCGCCTCCACCTGATGGAAGAAGCAGTGAGCCCGTGCGGAGACCGCTTCATTACGGTACACCCTCCCCGGGCAGATGATACGGATCGGCGGCTCCTGCTCGCCCATCACCCGTGTCTGTACAGAGGAGGTATGGGTCCTAAGTAGGATCTGAGGATCATGGCTGACGAAGAAGGTGTCCTGCATGTCACGAGCCGGGTGATCAGGAGGAAAATTGAGCGCCTCGAAGACATGCCAGTCGTCCTCCACCTCAGGTCCCACAGCAATACTAAATCCAAGGTGACCAAAGATGCGGATGATCTCATCGCGAACTAAGTTGAGCGGGTGGCGTCCTCCTGCCGGTACCTGCGCAGATGAGCGCGTCAGATCTAGGTCTAAGAGTCGGGAAGACTCACTCACCCGGTCGAGGACCGAGCGGAAGGTCTGAAACTTCTGATCCGTGACCTGCTTCAGCTGATTGATCAGGATACCGATCTCACGCTTGTCCTCCTTCGGTACGGACTTGAAGTCTGAGATCACCCCATTGAGGGCTCCCTTACGGCTGATATACTTAAGTCGGAGAGACTCGTACTCTTCCTCTGTAGTTGGCTGAGGGAGAGCTTGGATCTCCTCCCTTAGCTGCTTGATCTTATCTTGTAACATACGTTCTGCCTATCGAGGGTAGGCTCTATCATTATTCCTACCGATACCCTCGTTAAATAACGGTTCAGTAGCAAAATTACCCATAAATATTAGAATAACAGGGCTGCCTTGCAGGTTTAGCACGGAAGTCGTACCTTTGTGACATATATTCCAGAGGGGATGACAGGATTTGACAGCATGTAGAGTCGACCTGTGTAAGCACGTAGTGTAGGTTATCCGGCACTCTAACTCGGGTAGCAAACTTTTTAACTGGCGAAAATAACTACGCTCTCGCAGCGTAAACCTTAGAGTTTACTGCTTTTTCGCTTGAGCAATTGCTCGCGGCGAGACATCACCCAAGGCCCGTGATCCCGAGGTGGCTTGATTAGGTGGTGCTGAAGTATCGGGAAGGGTTGTCGATGCGTCTTTCATCGGTGACGACACTTAAGAGACTAAGCGTGGGAGTCGGTTGCTCTGTCCCTCCTCTCGCGTCGAAAATCCGATCAGAGCTAAACGTGTAGAAAGCAGCTTGGTTCCATGTTTGGACGAGGGTTCGAATCCCTCCATCTCCACC
>NZ_CAKRLH010000265.1 GCF_934359325.1 uncultured Porphyromonas sp. | reverse complement strand
GGTCGGCTCAGTAGGCCTGTAGACATCAAGCAACTCGGGTGAGAGAACAATATCGATCGTATTCATGATAAAAGACTCTGACGTATGGATGAAATAGCCTCGGCATCGGTCACTCTGTAGTCCCTCTCTGGAACCAGAGCCGTAGACGAGGGTGGAAATGCCGCTGAGGAGTGACGCATGACACTAACCCTCTGCCGTGCAAAGGTACCATGAATCGCAGATACGCCGGTGGACTCCACGACATGACGTGCATTATCAGCCGTTATACCGCTGCCAGCCATGATGCAGATGCGTCCATCGGCCTGCTCCACCAGACTATGGATCTGATCCAGACTGTCAAGGGACGAGGGGGTGCCGCCCGACGTGAGTATGCAGGCAAAGCCGAGGGCGACCGCCTGCTCCAGGGATGCCTCGAGCGATGCCGCCCGATCAAAAGCCCGGTGAAGCGTGACCGGAAGTCCCTCTGCTTCTCGGATCAGCCGGCGGCAGAGCTCCTCGTCCAAGTCTCCATCCGGAGTAAGGGCTCCGAGTGAGAATCCGGCCACTCCCAGTCGTCTCAAGACTCGGATATCCTCCAGCATAACATCGATCTCGGTCTCTGTGTAGAGGAAGTCGCCCGAGCGGGGCCGGATGATCGGGATGATGGGAAGATGACAGCAGCGAAGGGCTGTCGCCACAGTGCCGTAAGAGGGCGTGGTACCACCCTCCGAGAGGGCGGCACAGAGCTCTATTCGGCTCGCCCCACCCCGCTCAGCCTCGAGACATGAAGGGACATCGCCGGCACAATTCTCGATGATGAGTTCACTTTCCTTCATTTCTCAGCAGGTCATTAAGGGTGTGAAAGGTCAGCCTACCCTTCTCCACATCTGGATGAGAGATCTCTATCGTCTTCGTCTCCCCCGGGAGCAGGTCAAAGAAATTATCCGAGTAGAGAGCACCCTGCCAGGGGGACTCAACAAAGAGGTCCTTGATCAGGGTCTCGGCGGTAATGGTGACCGCCAGCCCTCTCTCCGTCAGACGCTCCTCGACCAAATAGCGCGGGCGGGGCAACTTCATCTGGGAGGGACGGACATTGTAGTAGAGCTGGCGAGCGACCTCCTGCCCATAACTATTCCTCACCATCAGCTTTGCAAGGATGGTATCGGAGGTTTGCGGCTTCGGAAGTCGGGTCAGCTCCGCAGAGAAAGGCGTCTCAGTCACCCGGTAGGTATGGTGGGAAGGAGTCACAAGCAGGCTCCCGTCTGTCCGCATCCAGGTCACCTCCACGTCGACAGAGTCCCGGAGCAACGGATCATCGGAGACGAGACAGAGGGCGAGCGAGTCCCCCCGCTCCACCAGGTCGACGATCGTGGGTCGGTAGGCGCGCTCCACCGCATAGTGGAGCGCCTTGTGATTGCCCCAGTAGTCGACGGAGGACCAGCTGACTGTGGGCCAGACATCATTGATCTGCCAGTAGAGCGAGCCGGCGTTATAGGGATAGGCGCGACGGACGGCACGGATGGCATAGCCGGTGGCATCTCGCTGCTCGAGGAGACTCAGGTAAGTGAAGTCGGCAAAGCTCTCGGGCATCGGGTAGTCCTGATCCATATAGAGCCGCAGCCGCTCATTGCCTCCCGGTGAGCGCTGCCGATGCGACACGAGAGGATGGTCGAGGCTGAGGGAGTCTGCCTCCCGGGCAAAGCTCCTGACGGTCTTCATCTCGGGGAAGGACTGCAGCCCGTACTCGCTTGCGAAGCGCCCTGGATTGTGATCAAATGTGGTGTAGTCCTCTTCGCCAAACCACATCCCCCAGTAGTG
>NZ_CAKRLH010000264.1 GCF_934359325.1 uncultured Porphyromonas sp. | reverse complement strand
CCGGAGTGATGCGGAAGGAGACCCGGTAGTCGTACCCGATCTCCTCGATCGGCAGCCCGAGTGGGCTATCAGCCTTAGGCGATGAGACGAAGTAGGAGTGCTTCCCTTTCTCCGGTCTCGCAAGAAGGTTCACTCCGGGTGCCTCGGATAGACTTCGACGCTTTTGGTCAAAGGTCTCGTAGGACACCGTTCCGCTCTTTCCCTGCCAGTTCTTAGCGGCAATGGTCTGCATGGCGGGGAAGATCCGATGGTAGACATCCTGCTGGCTGATACCATTACCGCAGTGGTCATTCCAGACGGCGAACATACCCCCCTTGATCTGCGGGTGATGCTCCTCGAAGGTCTTTCGTCCCACTGTTGCCGGAGTCCAGTTCTGATACAGCTCCTCGATATTGAGGTAGTCATAGTAGTACCCCGCCGCAGGGACGATGTAGACCCATCCGTCAGGGATGCTGATGATGTCGTACCCGAGGTCGATCATCTCCTGTCCCTTGGCGTAGTCATCGCTCCAGCAATAGAGCAGGACGTCGTCTACCTTCACAGGCGTCTTTCCTCGTGCATGGGAGAGCGAACCCCAGACGGCTGCTTTCTTCCCCAGATCCTCCACCTTGCGGATGTAGCGATCCGTAAAAGCCCTAAATTGCTCCACCACCACAGAGTCTCTATTGCTGTACTCATCCGTCCCGATATGGACGTAGGGGGAGATAAAGATGGGGTCTGCCGGGTCTAGATACTCCTCCAGGAGATCGTCCAGCACGCGATAGGTGTCGGGACTGAAGAGATCCATGTGGTCTGCGCCATACTCCTTGCTCCCGATCGATGGCATGTAGTGGGTAAAGGCAAGCGTATGCGCCGGCACATCGATCTCCGGGATGATCGACACCCCGAGCGAGGCCGCCTCCAGCTGCAGTTGCTTGAAGTCTGCCTTGCTGTAGTGACCGTCCTGTGCCGTCAGCCCTGGGTGGGTCTCACTCTCGAGACGGAAAGCGGCGTAGGTCTTGTCCCAGTCGTCGCCGTAGAATTTCTTGAAGCCGTTGTCGTTGAGATGAATGTGGAAGGTATTCATTTTGTAGTACGCCATTAGCTTCACGGTGGCGCGGAGGAAGTCGAGGGAGAAAAACTTTCGTCCCACCTCCAGCATAAAGCCGCGTATCGGGTAGTCCGGGTAGTCCTCTATCACGCCGCAGGAGAGCTCCTCTCCCTGCTCGAGGAGCTGGAGCAGCGTCCGCGTCGCCCAGTAGAGTCCCTGACGGGAGTTGCCGGTGAGGGTAATGTGATCCGGTAGGATCTCTATCCGATAGGCTTCGCTCCCCTTGTCGGAGAGTAGGGTGGGGCGGATCACAAGGGAAATGGTTCCCGAGGATCCGGTCTTTGCGGTGTCACTCAGTAGCTCTCGGAGGTCCTGCCTAAGCAAAACAGCGACCTCCGCCGCCTCCTCCCCCTCGGGAGTAAGACGACAGAGGTCGCTGTAGTGGAAGGATCCCTCCGTCCCGCTCCAGCTCTTGACCTCAGGGATGGTGAAGGGCTTCTCGCTCTGGGCGAACCCCCGCACCGGGCTGAGGAGGATAGAGAGAAGGAGGGGGATTAGGAGTCCATGCTTCATTTAGAGTGCTGCTATTGCCTGATCGTAATTCGGCTCGTGGGTGATCTCTTCTACCTGCTCGGTGTAGAGCACCTTTCCCTCCTCATCGAGGACGACGACGCAGCGAGACATCAGCCCCTTCAGAGCACCGGAGACCAGCAGGCAGCCATAGTCCTTGCCGAAGTCCGGGCTCTTGAAGGTGGAGAGCGTCACGACATTCTCCAGC
>NZ_CAKRLH010000263.1 GCF_934359325.1 uncultured Porphyromonas sp. | reverse complement strand
ACTCGATCGCCTGCTCAAGCTGTTTTGCTCGGAAAGCGGTGTTACCGGCGTTGTGGGTCAGATCGGCCGCCTCTGTGGGCGAGAGTAAGGAGAGGTGCGGAGCGAGAGACTGGTAGAGCTTGCCCGCCTCCTCTCCTCTATCGGTCCGGTAGAGGACATTGGCCAGATTGAAGATCGTCGTGGGGTCACTCTTATTGATCTCAAGTGCCTTGCGATAGTCGATCTCAGCCTTGGAGTACTCCTCGGAGCGATAGAGCTTGTTGCCACTACGGGTCAGGTCCCGCACCTGCTTTTGCCCCCACCCAGGGAGGCAAAAGAGACTGGCAAAGATGATCTATAGCAAGTACTTACTTCTCATCATCATGCTTAGTATCAAAGATATTAAACCGCCTCAGGAACCTATTCTTATGATCCAGCATCAGCAAATCTATCAGAAGCAGAAGCAGCGCCGGGACCAGGAAGTAGTAATAGACATCCGCATAGGATCTGTAGACGGTGGTACTCATATCCGACTTCTGCAGTCTGTCGAGGCTCTTCTTGAGTAGTCGGACAGCCCCGGAGACGTCCTTGGCATGGATATAGACCCCATCCGCGGTCTCAGCAATCTGCTTAGCGAGCTGCTGATTGAGACGGGTGACGACCACCTTGCCATCCTCATCCGTCAGATACTCGCCATTGGCCATCGGGATGGGTGCTCCCTCCTCAGTCCCGACACCGAGGACGGAGATGAGGATTCCTTTCTCCTTAGCAGACCTAAGAGCCTCCTCCACATCGCCATCAAGATTCTCCGCATCGGTGATCAGCACCAGCGCTTTCTTCACCTCCTTATCCGATGAAAAGCCTCGGGTCGCCAACTTGATTGCCTCGCCAATTGCCGTCCCCTGAGCAGCGATCAGAGAGGGATCAGCAGACTGGAGGAACATTTTGGCAGAGACAAAGTCCGACGTGATAGGCAGCTGGATATAAGCCTCTCCGGCGAAGTAGATCAGACCGATCTTGTTATTAGCCAACTCGTCCGTCATACGAGACACAATGTTCTTGGCTAACGTGAGACGACTCGGGGTAACATCCTTGGCAAGCATCGAATTAGAGAGGTCGAGAGCGACTATCATCTCGATGCCCTCCAGCTTTACCTTCTCCGGCTTAGATCCCACTTGTGGGCGGGCAAGTGCCACCACGATGAGCATACCGGATGCAATGAGCAGAATGTCCTTCGTTAGCTTTCGTCTCAGAGAGAGATCGGGCATCAGCTGACGGACCAGCTCTGTCTCGCCAAAGTTCTTCAGCTTTTTCTTGTCCCTCCTAATCCTCAGGAATGCCCACACCAAGAGGAGCGCAAGAGGAATGAGCAAGAGCAGTATATAGGGGTGTAAAAATCGCATATCCTCAGTTTATCACGGCATCGTACGGAAGGCGGTCGTCCTCAAGAGGATTGCCCCAAATAGGCAGAGCAGAGCGGCAAAGAGCCACGGCATAAAGTGCTCGGACTTCTCCGTATAGTTATGTACCTCCAGCTTGATCTTCTCCATCTGATCGATCTCGTCGTAGATCTCCTCCAGGCTGGAGTTGTCCGTCGCCCTGAAGAAACTACCACCTGTGGTCTCAGCGATGGTCCGGAGGGAGCTCTCGTCGATCTCCACCGGCATCATCTGATACTCGATACCGAAGTCCGTCATCACGGGATAGGGAGCCTGACCCATCGTGCCGACGGCAATAGTGTAGACTCGTATCCCAAAGCTCTTCGCGATCTCAGCTGCCGTCATGGGGTCGATGGTTCCGGCATTGTTGGTTCCATCGGTCAGGAGGATAACCACTTTACTATCACCCTTCTGGTCCTTCAGTCGGCTCAC
>NZ_CAKRLH010000262.1 GCF_934359325.1 uncultured Porphyromonas sp. | reverse complement strand
GGCGCCGGGCTGATCACGGCGATCATCGTCGGGGGTGCCTTCTTCGGGGACAACCTCTCCTTCATCTCCGACACCACCATTGCCGCCACCCGTACGATCGGCGTGCGGATGAGGGATAAGTTTTGCGCAAATATCCTGATTGCACTCCCTGCCGCGCTGGTTACCGCAGTCCTTTACCTGCTCCTCGGACAAGACGTACCGGAGGTGGCGCTCAGCACCACCGGCTCGTGGTACCTGATGCTGCCCTATCTGGCGGTGATCTTGCTCGCTGTCAGTGGGGTTAATGTCCTGGTCTCCCTGACCGCCGGCATCCTCCTCTCCGTGCTGGTGGGGCTCGGCACCGGGACGATCGCACCGGTGGAGGTGATGGCAAAGGCGGGTGAGGGGATCTCGGGGATGAGTGACCTGATCATCGTGACGCTGCTCGCCGGCGGACTGCTGGAGCTGATCCGGCAGCGTGGCGGGATCGACTTCATCGTCGAGCGACTGACCCGGCGGGTGTCGGGGAAGCGGTCGGGGGAGCTCTCCTTTGCCGCCCTCGTAGGACTGGCAAATGGCTGTACGGCAAATAATACCATCGCCATACTGACCACCGGCGGGATCGTGAGGGACCTCGGTGAGCGGCTGGAGATCGACCCCAGGCGGACGGCGAGCATCCTCGACATCGCCTCCTGCATCGTCCAGTCCGTCCTCCCCTATGGTGCTCAGATGCTGATCGCCTCGGGGCTTACCGGGCTCTCCGTGACGGAGATCCTCCCCTATATGTACTACCCGATGATCCTGAGCGGGATGCTCCTGCTGTCGATCCTCCTTCGATTCCCATACCCGGTGCGAACCTCTGTGCTACCGCTCGAAGCCTGAGCGTGCCGGCACTCCGGCATCGTAGTAGTGCTTGATGCAGCGCATGTCGGTCACCAGATCGGCAGCGGTGATCAGCTCCTCCGGCGCATAGCGACCGGTGCAGACCACCTCCACATGCGCCTCCCGGGCTGCGATCGCCTCGAGTAGCTCATCCGTGCTAAAGAAGTGGAAGTAGAGCGCTATCGTCACCTCGTCGAGGATCACCACGTCCCACTCGCCCGAGGACATCACCTCGGTCGCACGAGTCAGCCCCTCCCGCCCGTAACGCACATCCTCCTCGGACGGCTCGTGGATCAGGGCGCAGCCGAGACCAAATTGCTCAAAGTGGATCGAGGGAAGCAGCTCCTCGAGCCGGCACTCGTGGTAGCGCATGCTCTTGACGAACTGCCCCACGAAGACGCGCTTCCCCGCCAGCGCCGCACGCGCAGCCAGCCCGATGGCAGCGGTGGTCTTCCCCTTCCCATCCCCTGTGTAGACCTGCAGGTATCCCTTTTTCTCTCTCATGCTCAGCTTCGACATCGTATCTCTAGTCTCTGAGACATCCCAGGGGGACTACCTTAACCCCGTCAGGACGGGTGTAGGCAGTACTACCACCTGTCAGCACCATAAGGAGGTCGGGCTCTCTGAGTGGCACCTGAGCCTCTCCCTTATTGTGCTCCCTGATCAGTCTCTTGACCTCAAGGAGGTGTTCTGCCCCACTATCTATCTCTCGGCTGCCTAACTTACACTCTATCAAGGCGTATCGCCCATCATCCAGATGTAGCACATAGTCTACTTCCAGCCCATACCGATCATGGTAGTACGATATGTGGCTGCCGCTGTCTATCGTATATGCCCTTAAGTCGCGGACACACATTTGCTCAAAAATAAACCCAAAGGTTTTGAGCTGTATGGACAGAGCATCCGGAGACAATCCGAGCATCGCAACCGATATTGACGGATCGCAAAAACTCCGCTTTGGATTACTCCTGATAGCTGTTTTGCTCCTGATAGCCGGGCTCCATGCTTCGATGTTTTGGAT
>NZ_CAKRLH010000261.1 GCF_934359325.1 uncultured Porphyromonas sp. | reverse complement strand
GTGGCGGATCGGAAACCTCCAAACACGCCTTATACTGGATCGCCCGGGTGCTCGACTGCTGTCCCGATACGCTCTTTAGCAAGCGTCCTCCGTATGATGCTGATGCGTCATTTTATGCCAGGTGTGCAATGTACAGGCAAGCAGCGGATAGTGATCCGTCAGAATTAATACCGATATTAGACTTATCTATTACCGGTATTAGTGTCGACTATTACCGGTAATAGATTTCACTAATACCGGTATTAGTCAGAAGTCGATTCTTGCTTAGAGGACGATGAGTCGGACCTCCGCCTCGGGAGAGGTGGCGAAGGCGAGGACGAGTGAGTCCGGATAGGTGTGGTGGCTCTCGGAGAGGGCTGATAGTTCGCTCCCAGACCTATAGGACACTGATACTTCTCCGAGCCTGCTTACTACAAAGCGTCCCGGCCCTATCAGGGTGATGTCTCTCCTGAAGTCCCTTACGTAGCGGCTGAATGCCTTGAAGACCGCCTCCTTGGCGCTCCAGAGTCGCAGAGGGGTGATCTCAGGGAAGCGCACCATCACCTCGAGCTCCTCCTCTGTGGCATAGCGGGGGAGGATCCTCGCTGCCTGGTCGGCCTTGTCCTCCACGTCTATGCCCACGGGGAGGGACCCGATAGGCGCAACCTGCAGGGCAACACTGCTGTGGCAGTCCGAGGAGGAGTAGAGAAGATCGGGGCGGTCAGGAAAGTAAGGTGCTCCGTCGGAGAAGTGAGCCACATGGGGCAGATCCTCCTCGGTGAAGATCCTGCGGAGCCCGCGCTTGAGGGTGAGGTGCGTATCCTCGTTCCGGTCGAGTCTCGGGACGACAACTACGGAGGAGCGTCCGGTCATGCTTTTTCCTCGCTGCTGTCCGTCTCTCCCTCCGTCGGCAGATGCTCCTCGCCGGGGATAAAAAGGATCTTGCTGATGCGTCGATTGGTGACGGAGAGGACCTTGAACTGATGTCCGTCGACCGTGATCACCTCATTGACCTGCGGGAAGTCTCCCTTCACCTCCAGGAGAAGCCCTGCCAGTGTCTCAGCCTCGTCGGAAACCTTGATGAGCGACTCGTAGTCCTCGACCTTGACGATCCGGAGGAAGTCCAGGATGCTGATCTTGCCGTCAAAGATGTAGGTGCCGTCCGGCAGAGCGCGGTAGAGCTGCTCGTCCTCGTCATACTCGTCCTCAATGTCTCCGACGATCTCCTCCAGGAGATCCTCCATCGTGACGAGACCGCTGGTACCACCGTACTCATCCACGACGATAGCCATATGGCGTCGCTCCTTGCGGAAAACCTCCAGCATGTGACTTACCTTGACATCCTCCGGGGTGTAGAGTACCTCTCGTAGCAGTCCCTCCCAGTGGAAGTCGGGAGCCTCGCCGAGGTGTCGGAGGAGATCCTTGGCGTAAAGGATCCCCTTGATGGAGTCGATCCGCTTGTCGTATACCGGTATGCGTGAGTAGCCGCACTCCTCCACGAAGGTCAGCACCTCCGCATAGGGTGTGGAGAGCTCGATGGCTGCGACGTCGATCCTCGGTGTCATCACCTCGGAGACGGTCTTGCGCTGGAAGAGCAGGATCTCATTGAGTACCCCCTGCTCTTCGCTGTCCTCCGTGGTCAGCTCGATCGCTTTGCTGAGATCTTCTCGATCCAGTTCAGTCTTATTTTTTGTCAGTGAACTGGCGATAGACTCTCCCATCCTGACGAGAGCCTTATTGATCCCCTTGAGTGCGCCATAGAGAGTGAAGAGCGTCGTGACGTTGCGTCGTGCCACGCGCAGCGGATCCATCTGCGTGGAGACCTTAGGGATGATCTCACCGACCAAGAGGATGACGAAGGTGATCACCACCACCTGTAGTATGAAGCCCAGTGTCTGTGCGTG
>NZ_CAKRLH010000260.1 GCF_934359325.1 uncultured Porphyromonas sp. | reverse complement strand
GGTGCGGTAGTTCAGCTGGTTAGAATGCCTGCCTGTCACGCAGGAGGTCACGGGTTCGAGTCCCGTTCGCACCGCAGGAGAAGTAATAAGCCTTTGATGGGTTTGTTACTTCTTCTTTTTTTTTGTCTTAGCGCTGCCTGCTACATTAATTGGTACCTTTGTCTCTCACTACGTCGATGATACCAAATGGATCCGGATAATAAGGACACACAGAAAAAGCGTCTCGCCCGAAGCTTCCTGCAGGCGATGATGTGGAGCGGGCTACTCGTCGGTATGGGCTTCGTGGCTCAGGCTGTCGGGATGCTCTTCTACAAGCAACCCCTTTTCTCTACACTCTTCCTTACGGGTGGGCTGATCCTGATCCCGGTTCTGCTGACGCAGGAGCTGCGGAAGTATCGTCTGATCGTATTTGGAGAGCAGCTGTCCTACTCCCGCTGTGTCACTGTGATGGGAGTGATCTACCTCTTTGCCCTGATCGTGGCGACGCTGGCTTACCTACTGGTCTTTACTTACCTCTTCCGAGATCCTACGTTTGTCAGCTATATGGAGCAGAGTATCGAGCTCGCGGGGCAGATGCTGGGCAGCGAGGCGGATCGCGAGGTGCTTCTGGAGTCCTATCGGAGAATCACGCCCGCACTGATGACGAGAGGGGTGATCTCGCTCTCCTTTACCCTCGGGACGCTCTATATCTTCATCGCCTCGATCTTCCTCCGTAGAGGCTGATTATCGGTATCTTTGTCCCTCTACTATACCTATATGTCTCAAGAGAAGAATTACCCCATAGACTTGTCGATCGTCATCCCGCTCTATAATGAGCAGGAGTCCCTCCCTGAGCTTCACGAGTGGATCACCCGTGTCGTCACGGAGATGGGGATCACGTATGAGATCATCTTTATCGACGATGGAAGTATCGATCGCTCCTGGGAGGTCATCGAGCGGCTCCATGCGGAGGATCCGCATGTCCGGGCGATTCGCTTTGCTCGCAACTACGGGAAGTCGCCCGGTCTGCAGACGGGATTTGAGCGCGCTGCAGGTGCCGTCGTCATCACGATGGATGCCGACCTGCAGGACTCTCCTGATGAGATCCCCGAGCTCTATCGGATGATCCGTGAGGAGGACTACGACGTGGTGAGTGGGTGGAAGAAGAAGCGGTATGACCCGCTCTCCAAGACCGGTCCCACGAAGCTCTTCAATGCCACCGTGCGCTTCTTCTCAGGCATCCCGCTGCACGACTTCAATTGTGGACTCAAGAGCTACAAGAATGAGGTGGTGAAGCACATCGAGGTCTATAACGACATGCACCGCTATCTCCCCTACATGGCGAAGATGGCGGGGTACGGCAAGATCGGCGAACTGGTGGTCCATCACCAGCCTCGCAAGTATGGGAAGACAAAGTTTGGCATGGACCGATTTGTCAACGGCTACCTCGATCTCCTGGTCCTCTGGTTTATGGGCACCTTTGGTCGCAAGCCGATGCACTTCTTCGGTCTCTGGGGTAGCGTCATGTTTTTCCTGGGACTGATTGCCCTCCTCTGTGTCCTCGGATCGAAGCTTTACTCCCTATACCACGGTATCCCCGCCCGATTAGTGACCGATCTGCCTGCTTTTTACCTCTGTCTCCTGGCTATCGTGCTGGGGGTCTTGCTCTTCCTCACCGGATTCCTCGGTGAGCTCATAGCCCGGCAAAGTCCCGGACGAAATACCTATGCCCTACGTGATGAGATCTAAATTACTTACCCTCTCCCTACTTATCCTTCTTGCTGGTTGTAATCGCGGGGAGGGGACGTTTTATCGTGAGACAGGAGAGCGCTTTACCACCTACTACACCGTGACCTATCGTGCCGAAGAGCCCCTGGCTGAGCAGATAGACTCGACGATGGATGCCTTCAATGC
>NZ_CAKRLH010000259.1 GCF_934359325.1 uncultured Porphyromonas sp. | reverse complement strand
AAGACGCTGAAGGAGAATGGATTTCACTTCACCCTCGCCTACACCAGCTACCTCAAGCGTGCCATCAAGACCCTAAATATTGTCCTCGATAAGATGGATCTCGACTGGATCCCCGTCCGCAAGACCTGGCGCCTCAATGAGAAGCACTACGGCATGCTGCAGGGGCTCAATAAGGCTGAGACTGCCGAGAAGTATGGTGACGAACAGGTGCACGTATGGCGCCGCAGCTACGACGTACCGCCCACGGAGCTGGAGAAGGACGATCCTCGCAGCCCCTTCCAAGACACGCGCTACGCTCACGTAGACCCCAAGGACCTGCCTCTCACGGAGAGCCTCAAGGAGACCGTGGAGCGGATCCTCCCCTACCTCAATGAGGAGATCCTGCCGTCGCTGAAGGACAATGAGGACGTGATCGTCGCCGCTCACGGCAACTCCCTCCGCGGTATCGTCAAGGTGCTGAAGGGGATCTCTGACGAGGATATCCCTGCGCTGAACCTCCCGACCGGCATCCCCTACGTCTTTGAGCTCGACGAGACCGACAACTACCGCGTCATCAAGGACTACTTCCTTGGCGATCCCGAGACGATCAAGAAGCTGATGGATGCAGTTGCCAACCAGGGCAAGGCTAAGAAGTAAGCTTCTCCACTTATACCAAAAGAGAGGCTGTGTCGCCAAGTCGTGACACAGCCTCTCTTTTGATCTTTCCCTTACCGATCAGATCTGACCGTAACCCTCGTAAGTGGGGGCAGGCTTGGGATCAGGCCCGTAGGCATTGGGACCGGTCTTGCCGGGGATAAAGGCGACGACCAGCACCACCAGCCCGACTAGGGAATTAAGGACATTATAGATACTTGTCACTGTATGGGGGATGACTCCCGGTTCGATCATGAAAAACAAAGTGATGACGTAGTTAAGTATCGTCACCCCCCCGACTACCCAGAAGAGTCCGGTGGAGATCCCCACATCGTGGAAGCGACGACAAGTAACTGCCAGCCACGGAACCAGAAGCAGGAGCTCCACGATCATCATAGCCCAGAAGTAAACGTTCTCGGACATAAGAGAGTAGATGTACTCTTTGTCATCTGGATTTTGTGACATATACTGCATTGTGTCGGGATCGGACATCATCTCTCCAACAGTGGTTGCCACAAAAAGGACCACCGGCACAATAAAGATGAGTAGCTGAAAGAGGATATAGCTCCACCACTCCTTGCGGCGCGCGCGTCCGGAGAAGTCGGAGTACTTCTTCGTGATGCAGCGGACGAAGTAGCCCCAGAGGGAGAGATTTTCGCCCTGCGGGGCGGTGTTGTTGTTTTGGATCACTTCCATTGTCAAGTTTGTATTTAAGGGTTTTGAGTATCACTCGCCCTTGGGAGCGAGACCATACTTATTCTTTTTCCTCCCACCGGGGATGATCGCCACACCGAGGATGAAGATCAGCGCACAGGCGGCGAGGAGCATCGACAGGACAAAGAATCCCGGTCCCCCGAGACCGCCATAGGGGGTGAAGAAGAGCGGGATCGGCAGCAGGACGAGCAGCATACCCAGCAGGACGGGCCAGGCAGGCAGGTTGCAGTCGTGGAAGCGACGCACCGCCACAGCCATCCCGGCGAGGAGGAGCCAGAGGGCGAGCAGTCCGATGATACAGGTGATGATGGCGCCCGACCCGGCGAAGGGATCTGTGATGTCTATCCGGCCGAGAGAGGACGCCCAGGCAACGATGCCGCACAGCAATCCCCCGAAGAGGACCGCAAAGAGCATATACCCCCAAAATTCCCTCCTCCGTGCCCTACCTGTAAAGGTGACACACTTGCGAGTCATACATGAGATAAAGATCCGGAAGAGTGACTCCTGCTCCTCTACTTGCTTGCTTGGTATCATAATAGTTGAGTGC
>NZ_CAKRLH010000258.1 GCF_934359325.1 uncultured Porphyromonas sp. | reverse complement strand
AATGCAGATTATCGGGAGGGGTGAATCTACACCGAATGCAGATTATCGGGAGGGGTGAATCTACACCGAATGCAGATTATCGGGAGGGGTGAATCTACACCAAATGCAGATTATCGAGAGGGGTGAATCTACACCGAATGCAGATTATCGGAAGGAAGGGCTTAACCCCGGCAGGGGGGGAGACGCATTTTGGCCAAGAAGAGGCAGAAAGAGACACGGAGAGACTCTATGAGACAACTCCTCCCAGCTGGGGTGCTATATTTGCACGATGGTGCGAACCGCCAAGGGCGCTTCGCTTCTGTATCTACACAGCGAGCTGAATGGCCTTCTGTATCACTCAGTGCCCCCCTCAAATGCGTCACCCCTACTAGTCCCGGAGGGTGGAGGAGAAGGGGATCCGGTTCTCTATCGAGCGACCGAGGGTGAGCTGGTCGGCATACTCTAGGTCATCACCGACGGAGACACCGCGGGAGAGGGTGCTGATACTGAGGTCGGGGATATCCTTTAGGAGGCGGTAGATGTAGAAATTGGTCGTATCGCCCTCCATGGTGGTGCTTAGGGCGAGGAGGATCTCTCTCACCCCCTCGTCCTGTACCCGCTGGGGCAGGTCGGCAAGGAAGAGGTCGTCGGGACCGATGCCGTCGATGGGCGAGATGAGTCCGCCGAGGACGTGGTACCGCCCGTGGTAGCGTCCCGTCTGCTCTATCGCCAGCACCTCACGCACGCTCTCGACGACGCAGACGAGCTGCGGGTCGCGCCGGGGGTCGCTGCAGATGGCGCAGAGCTCCTCGTCGCAGATATTGTGGCACTCGCTGCAGTAGTGGATGCCGTCGACGAAGGTCCGGAGGTCATCGGTGAGCCCGTGGGTGAAGCTCTTGTCCTCCCTCAGGAGGAAGAGTGCCAGCCGTAGGGCGCTCTTGCTGCCGACACCGGGCAGCCCGCCGAGGGCCCGGACGGCTCGGTCGAGGAGAGGAGAGAATTGTCCCAGGTCCTGTCTCATGCATCGATCTCGGCAAAGGTGCGCCGGCGGAGCTCAAAGTCGGTCCCGAGGTATTTCTCTCGGACGATCTCATTGGCCGCCAGCTCCTCCGCAGTCCCCTGGAAGAGGATCTTTCCCTCGAAGAGAAGGTAGGCTCTGTCGGTGATGGAGAGGGTCTCATTTACATTATGATCGGTGATCAGCACACCGATATTGAGGCGCTTCAGTCGGGCGACGATGGACTGTATGTCCTGCACGGCGATCGGGTCGACGCCGGCAAAGGGCTCATCGAGCATGATGAACTTCGGGTCGATGGCGAGGCAGCGCGCGATCTCCGTCCGTCGGCGCTCACCGCCGGAGAGCCGGTCGCCCTGATTGGTCCGCACCTTCTCGAGCCCAAACTCGCTGATTAGCGACTCGAGTTTCTCCTGCTGCTGCTCCTTAGTGAGCTTGGTCATCTCGAGGACAGAGAGGATATTGTCCTCCACGCTCATCTTGCGGAAGACCGACTCCTCCTGCGCCAGGTAGCTGATCCCCCGGTGTGCCCGCTTGTAGATCGGCTCCCGCGTGATGTCCTCATCATCGAGGTAGATCCGCCCGTTATTGGGTACCACCAGCCCCACCGTCATGTAGAAGGTGGTGGTCTTCCCGGCGCCGTTGGGACCGAGCAGCCCGACGATCTCTCCCTGAGAGACGTTGATGGAGACGTGGTTGACTACCGTGCGACTCTTGTATTTCTTGACGAGGTCTTCAGTCCGTAGATTCATGTGATGTTATAGGAAAAGGGTACACCAGGCATCGAAGTGGTCGAGATTGTCCTTCCCATAGCCGCGCTGCTTCTCGCGGAGGCTTTCGACGCTCTTCTCGACGGTCAGCTTCTCCACATTCCCCTTGGAGTAAAAGCAGTCGGCAAAGCAGATGATCTGCTCCTC
>NZ_CAKRLH010000257.1 GCF_934359325.1 uncultured Porphyromonas sp. | reverse complement strand
GACTTCGACGACGATCGACTATTTGAAATCCAGACTTTACTTAACAACAGACCCAGGAAGAAACATGACTACATCTCTCCTTTCAAACTTTTCGCCCCGTTCTTCCTCCCTGTTGCACTTCGTCCTTGAATCTACGCCGGTAAGTTTTCACAGCAGTAAGTCCACTTAATTGACCACTTCTGATTACATTTGTGGTTAGAACGATTTCAAGAGAGCAATATGGATAAAACGATCACAAGCAGCGGAAACATCAGAGCCATCGGCGTACTCACCTCGGGTGGCGATGCGCCGGGTATGAACCCCGCCATACGTGCGGTCACTCGTACCGCGATCTTTAATGGGATCAAGGTGTACGGCATCTATCAGGGATACAAGGGACTTATCGACGATGAGATCAAGGAGCTGGCGACGGAGGATGTCAGCAACATCATCCAGAGGGGAGGCACCTTCCTGAAGACCGCACGCTGTAAGGAATTCATGACCGATGAGGGAAGTCAGAAGGCGTACGACAATCTCATGAAGTATGGGATCGACGCGCTGGTGGTGATCGGTGGTGACGGCTCTCTGAGCGGCGCCCGGAAGTTTGCCAGCGACCACAATTACCCCGTCGTCGGCATCCCCGGGACGATCGACAACGACCTCGGCGGGACCGACCAGACGATCGGCTACGCCACCGCGCTCAATACGATCATGGACGCCGTCGATAAGCTTCGCGACACCGCCAGCTCGCACAATCGCCTCTTCATCGTGGAGGTGATGGGACGTGATGCCGGATTTCTGGCACTCAATGGAGCGATCGCCAGCGGAGCCGAGGTGGCGGTGATACCGGAGTTCAAGAGCTCGATGGATCAGATGAATCGGATGGTGGAGAATGGATTCCGGAAGACGAAGAACTCAGCCATCGTCCTCGTAGCCGAGAGTCCTGCCACCGGTGGTGCTCAGGCTCTCATCGAGAGGATCCACGAGTCACACCCTCAGTGGGAGGCTCGCGCCGTGATCCTGGGACACATCCAGCGCGGCGGCAGTCCGGTCGCCGGGGATCGCATCCTGGCGAGCCGACTGGGCGTAGCTGCTGTGGACGCACTCCTCGACGGGCAGCGCAATATCATGGTCGGCATCCGAGACAATAGAGTCGTCTACATCCCCTTCTCCAGCGCCATCAAGGGCGCCAAGACGATCAGCGAGGAGGACTACCGTGTGCTCAGTATACTATCACTATAAATCTCACATAACCTATGCAAGTATCGGCCAAGACACCCCGCATACTCAACCCCCACTATAGCTCCGGGAAAGATCCTCTGAAGTACCTCCTCTTTGCCGTCGACCTCGATGGCACTCTGGTGACGGACGACAAGGAGATCACTCCCGCCACCGCCAATGCCATCCGAGAGATCCTCGAGATGGGCATGACCGTCGCTCTGGTCTCGGGGAGACCCACCTTTGGCTGCGAGCATATCGCAGAGCAGCTCCAGCTGGCCAAGTATGGCGGATACATCATTTCCTATAATGGTGCCAAGATCACCTCCTGCATGGACAATGATGTGCTCACCCGGTCCACCATCTCGCGGGAGACGGTCGGTGAGCTCTACGACTTCCTCAAGGACTACCCCGTGACGATGATGACCTACACACGCCACGAGATCATCACGGAGGATGCTGACAGCCCCTACGTCCGTCAGGAGAGCCAGATAGACAACGGCATGCCGATCCGACAGGTGCCCAATCTCAAGGAAGCACTCGTGAGAGATCCCTACAAGTGCGGCATAGCAGGGGATCCGGAGGTGATCGGTAAGCTGGCGATCGAGCTACAGGAGCGATTTAGAGGCAAGGTGAATGCGATCCTCTCCGGTCCGATCTTCATCGAGGTGATGAGTCCCTATGTGGACAAGGGGAAGGCACTCAGCTTCCTCATGTCCGAGATGGGG
>NZ_CAKRLH010000256.1 GCF_934359325.1 uncultured Porphyromonas sp. | reverse complement strand
GCCACATCGATCCCTCTCGGGTCGGCTCCGCGGCTGACGGACATCCTGTAGTCCATCTTGCGGAGTGCCTTGGCATCGGTCAGGTCGCGGATGACCTGGACATTCTCTATCTCCACGAGACCGATGAGAGCGGGGTAGTCCCACTCGCCGATGCGGGAGAGGGTGCGGGAGATGTTCTCCACCTTATTCCGATACCTGCCCTTGGTCCAGTGATAGGATCCCTCAGGGAGGAAGTCCTTGTCGTCCGTCTCCGGGTCATCGATGGTATCAAAGAGGTTCTCCACATTGTAGGAGACCACTCTCCGGCGGATCACCTGCCCGGACTGCTGTCCCATGGCGGTCAGTGTGGCAATGAGGGTGATGAAAAGGAGCGCAAGACGCCGTGACATGGCATCACCTGCTTACTTGCCTGCCTTAGGGGCGCGCTTAAGGATGTCGAGGATATAGTCCCAGAACTTCCCTACCGAGGCTACCTCCAGACGCTCTGCGGGCGAGTGGACATAGAGCATCGTCGGGCCTACGGAGATCATATCCAGCTCGGGGCGCTTCTGGCGGAAGAGCCCACACTCCAGACCGGCATGGATGGCATAGACCTTGGGATCGGTGTCGTAGAGGGCGCGGTAGCTCTCGCAGGCGATCTGGAGGATCTGAGAGTCGGTATTAGGCTCCCAGCCGGGGTAGGGGCTGTGCTCGTACACATCTGCACCGATGGACTCGAAGGTGGCACGAACCATATCACCCACCATATCGATCTGTGAGTCGATCGAACTGCGCTGGCTGGTGACTACCATCAGTGCGTCCTCCTCGTCCTCATTCTGCATCTTTACGGAGGCGAGATTGGTGGATGTCTGCACCAGTCCCTCGATCTCGCGACTCATCTCAATCACGCCGTGAGGGCAGGCGATGAGGGCAAAGATCAGATCATTTGCCGTGTCGGTGTCGATGCAGTAGTTCGGCGTCTCCACCGTGTCCAGCTCTACCTTCAGCCCCGGCTCCATCACCTTGTACTCGTCCTGCAGGTGGGTGCGGAAGACGTTGACAAAAGCAGCCAGCGCATCCCTGTCCTCAGGCGCTACGCCGATGACTGCATGTGCTTCGCGCGGAATGGCATTGTCGAGGTTGCCCCCCTCGATCGAGGCGAGGACATACTCCACCTCGTTGCCGAGACGGAAGAGAAGTCGAGCCAGCAGCTTGACTGCATTGGCATACCCCTTGTCGATCTCGCTCCCTGAGTGTCCGCCGTGGAGCCCGCGGACCTCTATCCGGGCGTAGTGCAGCTCCGGGTAGGCGTAGGTGCGCTCATACTCCAGCTCTGCCACGGTATCCTTACCGCCGGAGCAGCCGATGCAGATCTCGCCCTCCTCCTCGCTGTCGAGATTGATCAGGATCTTGCTCTCGATAAAGTCCGGCGCCATTTCCATGGCCCCGGTGAGACCGGTCTCCTCATCCCTGGTGAAGAGACACTCAATGGGACCATGCTCGATCGAGTCGGAGGCGAGGATCGCGAGGCAGACTGCATCGCCGATCCCGTCGTCAGCGCCAAGCGTCGTACCGCGAGCGTGTACCCAGCCATCCTCGACGTAGGTCTGGATGGCGTCGGTCTCAAAATTGAAGTCCACATCCTTATCCTTCTCGCACACCATATCCATATGGCACTGGAGGGCGATGCTCTCCCGATCCTCATAGCCCGGTGTGGCGCCCTTGCGGATCAGTACGTTGCCTGCGTGATCCACCTCGCACTCCAGACCCTGCTCCTTGGCAAAGTCCTGCAGGTAGGCGATCATCTGCTCCTCCTTCTTGGAGGGGCGGGGGATACGGGTGATTTGGTCGAAGTACTGGAAGACTTCCTTCGGTTGCTGGTCGATGACTTTATCGCTCATAGCTCTATTGATAGTAGTTGGTGGTTTACGTTTCCGTAAAGTTACCATTTTTCTACTATCTCCCAGC
>NZ_CAKRLH010000255.1 GCF_934359325.1 uncultured Porphyromonas sp. | reverse complement strand
AATCGAGGTCGTGTGTAGGTGCTGACGGGGTCGGTAAAAATGGGTACCTTTACCGGCTAAGTAAGACCTCTACGGAGATCCCGGCAAGTGACCGGGAGGCGTGGCTCCTCCCCAGCATGATCCATCTATGTCGAAAAAGACTTTACCAGACCCTCAGACAGACCCCACCGACACCGAAGAGTATATCGTGGCGCATGGTGTCCGGGTCAATAATCTGAAGAATGTCTCCCTCTCGATCCCTCGAGACCACTACACCGTATTCACCGGTCTGAGTGGCTCGGGAAAGAGTTCGCTCGCCTTCGACACCCTCTATGCCGAGGGGCAGAGGCGATACGTTGAGAGCCTGAGCGTCTATGCCCGGCAGTTTGTCGCCAAGATGGCCAAGCCGGAGGTGGACTATATCCTCGGCATCCCGCCTGCCATCGCGATCGAGCAGCGGATCCCCAATAGGACCCCCCGCTCCACCGTCGGCACGTCGTCGGAGATCTACGACTACCTGAGGATGTTCTTCGCCCGGGTGGGGCACACCTTCAGCCCTATAAGTGGGGAGGAGGTGAAGCGTGAGACGACGCAGGATGTGGTCGACTTTATCCAGACTCTCGGCGAGGGCACGCCCTACATGATCTGCGCTCCGCTCCTCATCCCCGGCGACCGGTCGTCGATGGACCACCTCGCCATCCTGAGGGCCAATGGCTACTCGCGAGTGCTGGTCGGGGACGAGGTGCAGCGGATCAATGATCTCGTGGAGGGGAAGGAGGAGCTCCCCCCTGCCCGGCAGCTCGGAGAGATGCTGCTGGTGATTGACCGCCTGCGGGTCGAGAGCGATGGCGATGCTGCCCGGGGTCGGGTAGGGGACTCGGTGGAGACCGCGTTCTTCGAGGGGCATGGCGACTGTAGGATCGTCTGGAAGGGAGGGACGAGAGCCTTCAGTGACCGTTTCGAGGCGGATGGGATCGTCTTCGAGGAGCCGACGGACAAGCTCTTTAGCTTCAATAGCTCCATCGGTGCCTGCCCTACCTGTGAGGGCTTCAGTATGGTGATGGGGATCGATGAGGATCTGGTGGTTCCCGACAAGTCCCTCTCCGTCCGCGAGGAGTGCGTCCAGTGCTGGCACGGACCCAAGATGTCTCGCTGGCAGAAGCGCTTTATGACCCAGGCGGGAGCGCAGGGATTTCCCCTCGACACCCCCTACCATGAGCTGACGAGGGAGGAGAAAAACCTCCTTTGGCATGGGGGCAAGGGGGTTCGGGGGATCGATGACTTCTTCGACTTCCTGCGAGAGAATCAGCACAAAATGCACTTCCGGATCATGCTGGCACGCTATCGGGGTCGGTCGCTTTGTCCCGACTGTCAGGGGCGACGGCTACGGAAGGAGGCGTTTTATGTCAAGGTGGGAGGCAAGGACATCGGCGACTTAGTGGAGATGCCGGTGAGCCAGCTGGCAGACTGGCTGGACGCTCTCGAGCTGCCGGAGGAGGATGTGAAGGTCGGGGCGCGACTACTCGATGAGCTTCGTCGCCGAGTGCGGCTCCTGGTCGACATAGGCCTGGGGTACCTGACCCTCGACCGCGTCTCGGGGACCCTCTCGGGGGGCGAGAGTCAGCGGATCAATCTCGCCACCTCTCTTGGTGGTGGACTGATCGGTGCGCTTTATGTCCTCGATGAGCCCTCGATAGGACTTCATGCGAGGGACAGCCACCTCCTGATAGACATCGTCAGGAGACTCACCGATGCCGGCAATACCGTCGTCGTCGTGGAGCACGATGAGGAGATGATCCGCGCGGCGGATCACCTGGTCGACCTGGGACCGCTGGCGGGACGGCTCGGTGGTGAGATCGTCTACGAGGGGAGCCCGGCGGAGCTGCCGGCACGTAAGAGCAAGAGCCTGACGGTGGAGTACCTGACGGGGCGGATGATGATCCCGTGGCCGGAGGAGCGGCACCCCTTCTCCCACACCATTGACATCAAGGGCGCCTTCCGACA
>NZ_CAKRLH010000254.1 GCF_934359325.1 uncultured Porphyromonas sp. | reverse complement strand
GGGGAAATTGTCTTATCTTTGTCACCCAAAGACAGATAACTACAGACGAGATATGTCGCACGAACTAAGCGCTAAGTACGATCCCTCCCAGGTGGAGGATAAGTGGTATGGATACTGGACCGAGCATAAGCTCTTTGCCTCTCATCCGGACAATAGACCTCCCTACACCGTCGTCATCCCCCCGCCCAATGTCACCGGCGTGCTCCACATGGGGCATATGCTCAATAACACCCTCCAGGATATCCTCGTCCGCCGGGCACGGATGACCGGCTTCAACGCCTGCTGGGTTCCCGGCACAGATCACGCCTCCATAGCCACGGAGGCGAAGGTGGTGGCTAAGCTGGCCAAGCAGGGGGTCAAGAAGAGCGACCTCACTCGCGAGCAATTCCTCGACGAGGTGTGGGACTGGACGCACGAGCACGGCGGGATCATCATCAGCCAACTCAAGAAGATCGGCGCCTCCTGCGACTGGGACCGCCTCGCCTTCACCATGGATGAGCAGCGGAGCGAGACGGTGAATGATGTCTTCTGCGACCTCTACCGCAAGGGACTGATCTACCGCGGTATCCGAATGGTGAATTGGGATCCGGCGGCTAAGACGGCGATCTCTGACGAGGAGGTGATCCATAAGGCGGAGCACTCCAAGCTCTACTACGTTCGCTATCCGATCGTGGAGGATCCGGAGCAGTATGTCCTCGTGGCGACGACCCGTCCGGAGACAATCTTTGGTGACGCGGCGGTCTGCATCAATCCCTCCGACGAGCGGTACACTCACCTCAAGGGCAAGCACGTTATCGTGCCGGGCGTGGGTCGCGAGATCCCCATCATCATGGATGACTACGTGGACATAGACTTCGGTACCGGCTGCCTCAAGATCACCCCCTGTCACGACATCAATGACTACGCCATCGGGGAGCGGTATCGTCTGCCTAAGTACGACGTCTTCAATGACGACGGGACGCTGAATGGCTTTGGGGGAAAGTATGAGGGGCGCGACCGCTTCGAGGTGCGGGACGCTTTTGCCGCTGAGCTGGAGGAAATCGGGGCGATGGATCACGTGGAGGACTATGACAATACGGTCGGCTTCTCCGAGCGGACCGATGTGCCGATCGAGCCAAAGCTCTCCACCCAGTGGTTCCTCAGGATGGACCACTTCGTCAAGCCGGCCTATGATGCGGTGATGAAGGATGAGGTGAGCCTGGTGCCGCCAAAGTTTAAGAGCATCTACGCCCACTGGATGGAGAATATCCACGACTGGAATATCTCCCGTCAGCTCTACTGGGGACACCGCATCCCCGCCTACTACCTGCCGGACGGGCAGATCGTCGTCGGGGAGAGCCGTGCCGTGGCACTGGAGGAGGCTCACAAGATCGACCCTGCCCTCACAGACGCTGACCTGAAGCAGGATGAGGACACGCTGGACACCTGGTTCTCCTCCTGGCTCTGGCCGATGAGCGTCTTCGCCAATCCGATCAAGGATCCGGAGAATGCGGAGCTGCAGTACTACTACCCCACCTCGACCCTCGTCTCCGGACCGGACATCCTCTTCTTCTGGGTCGCCCGCATGATCATGGCAGGGTATGAGTATATGGGGAAGAAGCCCTTCGGGGATGTCTACCTCACCGGCATCGTCCGCGACCACCAGGGACGCAAGATGAGCAAGCAGCTGGGAAATAGCCCGGATCCGCTCCTTCTGATCAAGGAGTATGGCGCCGATGGCGTCCGTATGGGTCTGATGAGCTGCACCAATGCCGGCAACGATATCCTCTTTGACGAGTCCATGTGCGAGCAGGGGCGCAACTTCAGCAACAAGATCTGGAATTCGTACCGCCTCGTACAGGGCTGGGAGGAGAGCGAGACGGCTGAGCAGAGCGCTGCTCAGGCTGCAGCCGTGCGGTGGTTTGCCGAGGTGCTGAGCGACACCCGCAAGACGCTCGACGACCACTTCTCCAAGTACCGCATCAGTGACGCGATGATGCTGCTCTACCG
>NZ_CAKRLH010000253.1 GCF_934359325.1 uncultured Porphyromonas sp. | reverse complement strand
GGGTCGCAGGCGACCACCTCCGCCCCCGCCTCGATCAGCTGACGGATCACCACGATAGAGGTCGCCTCCCGCATGTCGTCCGTCTCGGGCTTGAAGGCCAGTCCCCAGACGGCAATCCGCTTACCACTCAGGTCGCTACCGATCAGGCGGGTGAGTTTCTCGTAGGGGATCCTCTTCTGGCTCTCATTAACTCGGTGCACCTCCTCGACAATGGTCATCGACACGCCCTGCTCCTCGCCGGTCTTGGCGAGCGCCTGCACGTCCTTAGGGAAGCAGGAGCCCCCGTAGCCGCTGCCGGCGTAGAGGAAGGCGGAGCCGATCCTGTGGTCGGCACCCATCCCCTGACGTATCAGATCCACATCAGCGCCCAGCTTATCGGCGAGGTTGGCAAGCTGATTCATAAAACTGATCCTCGTGGCCAGCATCGCATTGCTCGCGTACTTCGTCAACTCAGAACTCGGAATGTCCATAAAGAGGACCCGGAAGTTTCGGATCAGGAAGGGGCGGTAAAGCCGCGTCAGCAGCTCCTTCGCCCAGTCGCTCTCCAGCCCGATCACGACCCGATCGGGACTCATGAAGTCCTTGATCGCATTGCCCTCCTTGAGGAACTCCGGATTATTCGCCACCTCGACCCTCAGGTCGGTCAGTCCACGCGCCTCGAGCCCCTTGCGGATCTCAGCCATCACCTTGGGGCTGGTCCCCACCGGCACGGTACTCTTCGTCACCACAAGCATATCCTTACGGATCAGCTGTCCCAGCTGCTGGGCGACGGCACGGACATACTTCAGGTCCGCATCACCGCTCTCGGTGGGAGGCGTACCGACAGCGATGAAGACGATCTCCACCTCATCGATGCACTCTGCGAGATCTGTGTGGAAGGAGAGGCGTCCTTCCTCGGTATTGCGACGAACCATCTCGTCCAGTCCCGGCTCATAGATCGGGATCTCCCCGTCCCTGAGCCGCTCTATCTTAGTGGCATCCGTATCGACGCAGTGGACATGAACCCCCATCTCTGCGAAGCAGGTCCCCGTCACCAGACCGACGTAGCCGGTACCTATGATTGCTATCTCCATAGTAGTATCTACTCCTTATTATATATGTGACCCGCCCCACATCTCCCACAAATGTACGCAAATAATCCTCTCCCGAGCTCTGTACGCTCTGGCATATCAGGGCTGACGCATTTGAGTTTCACCTCGTCCGCCCGATTCCGCATTCATCCCCTATGCCGGCGAGAGGCGGAGCCCGTCAGGGATCCCCGGCGCTGGGGAGTATCGTATCGAGCTGGATAGACTTCGGTGAAGTCTAAACCCGGTATTAGTGATCACTAAACCCGGTAATAGTGATCACTAATACCGGGTTTAGTTTAAGGGTGCAGGGCTGGCTGACTATGTGGCGAAAATATCGCAGGGATCTATTACCGGTATTAGTTTCGCCCCGTATGGAGGGTGGTGGAGCCGGGCGGTACCGGATGCACACTCCGGCGACGTGCAGAGAGGATTAGTTCGGTCTGTACGTTTTCGTTACTTTTGCAGGTGCGGGGAGCGTAACACCTCGGCTCTATCAGTGAAGAATTTTACCTTAAACAAAGCCTCCACCTCAGACGATAAGCGAGGGGATCGATCGGCGAAGCGCAGCAGCAAACGTAGCAGGGAGAAGGGTGACTTCTTCCGCCAGATACTTCCGCAGAGGGGAGTACCTGGCGATCTGTGGCGCTTCATAGCCGGGGTGACGCTATTCTTCATAGGACTCTTCCTGGTCTACAATTTCTTCTCCTACTTCGTCACCGGAGCGGAGAATCAGAGTCTGCTTCTCGGGCAGGAGATCACCGCTGAGGAGGCGGCACAGCGGATCCAGGGTCATGGCGGCATCACGGGCTTTACGCTGATGAATACGCTGGTCAACGAGTGGATCGGCCTCGGGCTGGTCTTCCTCCTCTACCTCGTCGTGATGATGGGCGTCTGGATAACGCTGGTGATGCGGGTCTCATGGTT
>NZ_CAKRLH010000252.1 GCF_934359325.1 uncultured Porphyromonas sp. | reverse complement strand
AGCTGCGCCGCCAGTGTCTTATTGTGCGACAGCACCAGCGTCGGCCGCTGCACCTCCGCCACCACATTGGCCGCCGTAAAGGTCTTACCGGAGCCGGTGACGCCGAGCAGCGTCTGGAAGCGCTGCCCCCGCTCTACACCGTGGACCAGGTCAGCGATCGCCCGAGGCTGGTCACCGGTCGGCTTGTAGCTTGATATGAGTTCAAAATCCATTCTATCTCTCCTCTGTCTCTCCCGACAAAGGTACCAAAATAGCGCCCGAGGGAGCGGGGGCTACCGGACTCCAACAGGGGTGACGCAATGGTGGGATCTTCGCTCAGCGGATAGAGTGTCGGCTAGTCTACATTTTTACACATAAAAAGGCAGTAAGGAACCCGGTGCGACACAAGGAGACATCCCCTCTGGTGGAGGTGGTACCTTTGCACCACTGAAGTATGCTCCCTATATAATTAGGAGTGGCACCATAGGCTTGCCGGTGGTGTGGTCTCTCCTTTCCTTAGAGGGGGAAAAGCGGGATCGGGGTGCCGAGATCCTGACTGGAGAGGCGGGGGTTGTGGAGGTCCTTCTCCGAGAGGATCATCTCCTCGGGGCGTATGGGCCACGGTATGGCGAGCGTCGGGTCGTCCCACGCCACCGCCCCCTCGCTCTCGGGGTGGTAGTAGTTATCCACCTTGTACTGGAAGACCGCCGCGTCGCTCAGCACGCAGAAGCCGTGCGCAAAGCCCCTCGGGATGAAGAATTGCAGGTGATTGTCCTCCGCTAGTTCGACAGCGACATGCTTCCCATAGGTCGGGGAGTCGGGGCGAAGGTCTACCGCCACATCCCACACACGCCCCACGATGACGCGGATCAACTTTGCCTGAGCATAGGGATCGCGCTGGTAGTGGAGTCCCCGCACCACCCCGTAGGATGACCTCGACTCATTGTCCTGCACAAAGGTCGTCCCGCAGATCGCCTCGTATCTCTCTCGGGAGTAGCTCTCCATAAAGTACCCCCGTTCATCCGTGTAGACCCGAGGCTCGAGGATCAGCACGCCCTCGATCTCCGTCTCTGTCACCCTTACCTTCTCATCCATAAGTCCTGTCAGGTACCTGTTCTTATGTATAACTGAAGGATCTCAGCGGTGAGAGTACATATCCTGGTAGTAGGTGCGGTAGGCGCCGGAAGTGACGTGAGTGAGCCACTTCTCATTAGTCAGATACCAGTCGACCGTCTTCCGAAGCCCCTCCTCAAAGGTATGCTCCGGTCTCCAGCCCAGCTCCCGCTCGATCTTGGACGCATCGATGGCGTAGCGCACGTCGTGCCCCGGGCGGTCGCCCACGTGGCGGATCAGCCGCTCGGAGCTCCCCGTAGGGCGCCCCAGAGCCTCGTCTACGAGGCAGATCAGGGTGTGGATCACCTCGATATTCTCCCGCTCGCAGTGACCACCTATATTGTAGGTCTCGCCTATCCTGCCCTCTTGATAGATAAGGTCTATCGCCGCAGCGTGGTCATCGACATAGAGCCAGTCGCGCACCTGACGGCCGTCGCCGTAGACCGGCAGCTCACGCTCCTCACGGATATTGTTGATGAAGAGAGGGATAAGCTTCTCGGGGTGCTGGTAGGGGCCGTAGTTATTGGAGCAATTGGAGATCAGCGTGGGTAGCCCGTAGGTATCGTGGAAGGCGCGGACAAAGTGGTCACACGACGCCTTGGAGGCGGCGTAGGGCGAGTGTGGGTCGTAGCGGGTGGTCTCGCTGAAGGGGGGATCCTCCGGCCCGAGCGAACCATACACCTCATCCGTGCTGATCTGATAGAAGCGCTTGCCATCGAAGCCACCCTCCTGCCGCCACACCTTGCAGGCTGCCTGAAGGAGCGACACGCAGCCGCGGACATTGCTCCGGACGAAGACAAAGGGATCCTTGATGCTCCGGTCGACATGGCTCTCAGCAGCAAAGTTGATGATCCCATCGATCCGGTACTCCTGCATTATCCGGAGGACGAAGTCGTAGTCAGCGATGTCGCC
>NZ_CAKRLH010000251.1 GCF_934359325.1 uncultured Porphyromonas sp. | reverse complement strand
CGGGGGCTTGAAGTGTGAGGAAAAAAGTGTACCTTTGCCACCACTTAAGAGTACGGGATGTAGCACAGTTGGTAGCGCGCCACGTTCGGGACGTGGAGGTCGACAGTTCGAGTCTGTTCATCCCGACAGATACCAGATCGAGAGAGTGTGTTCGCACACTTTCTCGATCCTTTTTTATCTCTTACCGCACAGGGTGAAGTCTATTACCGGTAATAGTGTCGACTAATACCGGTAATAGACTTCACTAATACCGGTATTAGGTAGAGTGGTGAGGCTATGCGTGTTGGAGCTGATCTCGGGCCAGAGCCTATTTTCTTGATATTCAGCTGTTCCTCGTCGTTTTGTCACCATGCCAAAGACGAACCTTTATTGACTGTGAATTGCGGGGCAGCGATCTAATATTCTTTGTGCCCGTTTTGCTTCAGAGCTAGTCCGTTAAGTCGTTTAATTGGGCTATCTTTGTAAGGTCGTAGAGGGTGTACTCCCTTTCTCACAAGCAACTATCACTCATGGAGACAATTAAATCAATATACAAGATAGGTAAAGGTCCCTCGAGCAGCCATACAATGGGTCCGAGGCGGGCGGCGCTGATGTTCCTTGATCGCTTGAGTGGTGGCACGCCGGCGAGATTTAGGGTCACACTCTATGGCTCTCTTGCCGCCACAGGTAAGGGGCATATGACAGATGTCGCCATCATAGAGGTGCTTGAGCCGGTAGCTCCTACCGAGATTGTATGGGAGCCACAGACGGTCAAGCGCTTCCACACCAATGGCATGTACTACGAGGCGCTGGACAAGGATGACAAGCTCATCGACTCGTGGACGGTCTACAGTGTGGGCGGCGGTGATCTCGCCAATGAGGAATTTGACGAGAGTAGGGCGACTGAGGTCTACCCCCATAGTCGGATGACAGATATTCTCGCCTACTGTTTCGATGAGCACCTATCGCTCTGGGAGTATGTGGAGCGATTTGAGGACGCCTCCATCTGGGATCACCTGGGAGAGGCGTGGCAAGTGATGCGATCCGCAGTGGAGCGTGGTCTAGACAATGACAGCATCCTCCCCGGAGGACTCAACCTTCGCCGCAAGGCCGGAGAGTACTATGTCCAAGCCAATAACTACAGCTACTCCACCAAGTCACGTGGTCTTGTATATGCCTACGCCCTCGCGGCAAGTGAGGAGAATGCAGGCGGTGGTCAGGTCTGCACCGGTCCTACCTGCGGCTCATCCGGAGTGATGCCGGGAGTCCTCTATCACCTCAAGGTCTCCAAGGAGATCCCGGACAAGATGATCCTGAGAGCTATGGCGACAGCGGGTCTCTTCGGTGCGATCTGTCGTACAAATGCCTCCATCTCAGGAGCTGAGGTGGGCTGCCAAGGTGAGGTGGGTGTTGCCTGCTCGATGGCTGCCGCTGCCGCCAATCAGCTCTTCGGGGGCAGTCTGAATCAGGTGGAGTACGCCGCCGAGATGGGTCTCGAGCATCACTTGGGGCTAACCTGTGACCCCATCTGTGGTCTCGTCCAGATCCCTTGTATCGAGCGAAACGCCTTTGCGGCAGCAAGAGCACTGGATGCGAATGTCTACGCTTCCTTCTCCAATGGCTTTCACCGGGTCTCCTTCGACCAGGTGGTCGAGGTGATGCGTCAGACAGGACACGACCTCCCGAGCCTGTATAAGGAGACCTCTACCGGCGGTCTGGCGACCAGCTACAGAAACCCCATCGCTCGACTCGGTGGGGAGATATCATACAATAGAGAGGCGGCAGAGCAGTCGGAGGAGGGCCCTAAGTTGTCCTTTTTTATGTAAGTTTGTCTGCTTCTGAATAGAGAATAAAATCACGATCCACATAATGACAAGATCAGCAGAGAGTCGCAAGCCTATCCGCAGAGCGCTTGTATCGGTATATCACAAAGAGGGGCTGGAGAAGCTCCTGAGACAACTCGGACAGAGCGGTGTGGAGATCCTCTCCACCGGTGGCACCTATGACTATGTCACCAGCCTGGATCTCCCGTGTACCAAGGTGGAGGATCG
>NZ_CAKRLH010000250.1 GCF_934359325.1 uncultured Porphyromonas sp. | reverse complement strand
CTAAATAATCTTCGTCTCCCCCTCGCCAAGGGCGACATGGTGGCTGTCGAGGCCTCTCCCGGTCACGATATCGGGCGGGTCTCGCTCACCGGTCGGCTGGTGGACCTCCAGATGCGTAAGCTCGGGGTAACTCCTCCGGAGCAGCCCAAGACCATCTATCGCTTAGCACGTCCGCTCGACCTGCAGAAGTATGAGGAGAGCAAGGCGAAGGAGCACGAGACAATGATCGGCAGCCGCCAGATCGCAAAGCGGCTCGGGCTGGCTATGAAGATCGGGGACGTGGAGTATCAGGGTGATGGACAGAAGGCGATCTTCTACTACATAGCAGACCACAGGGTGGACTTCCGGCAGCTGATCCGAGAGCTGGCGGAGGCATTCCACATACGTGTGGAGATGAGGCAGATCGGTGCCCGTCAGGAGGCGGGGCGGATCGGTGGTATAGGTCCCTGCGGGCGACAGCTCTGCTGCTCGGGGTGGATGACCAGCTTCCACTCCGTCAGTACTAATGTGGCTCGCCTGCAGGATATTGCCATCAATCCACAGAAGCTTGCCGGTCAGTGTGCTAAGCTGAAGTGCTGTCTCAACTATGAGCGAGACACCTACGCCGAGGCTCAGAGCTCGCTGCCACCGAGAGATGTGCGGCTGGAGTGTCAGCGTGGGGTCTATGCGTTCCTCAAGGCAGATGCCCTCGCCGGTCAGGTCTCCTATATCTCCACCGGTGGCGCTCCGTCGAAGCAGCGCGAGGTGGTGACGATCAGCAAGGAGCGAGCTCTGGAAGTGATCGATCAAAATCGTGTCGGCGTACAGCCCGTCTCCCTCGTCTCTGACACCGAGGAGGAGCAGGTCTCCCCACTCCGTCGGGTGAGTGACATCCTATCGGAGGAGAGTGTCTCCCGCTTCGACAAGTCTCGGGAAGCCTCTCGTCCTAAGCGGTCGCGTAATGGTCGGAATAGGAGGCGCTCTCAGGGTGGCTCGTCCGGTCGGTCCAAGGGGGCGAGACAGCAGCGGCGGGACTCTCGCAAGTGAAACGGTGCGGAGGATGAGAATGAATAAGCTCGGCAGACTGCTCCTACTCATCCCCTGTCTGATGGCGGTGGGGTGTCGTCAGTCGACTCTTCCCGTCTACTCCTACTACCAGTCTCTGGAGGATATGGGGTGGGGACAGAGTGAGGAACTATTCTACACCTTCCCCGTCACAGCTGATGAGCGCTATCAGGTAGAGGGTGTTGTGCGGGTGTCGCCTGACTTTACCCTACGCCAAGTGCCGCTCGGAGTCGTCTTGGAGACCCCTGATCACCAGTACCGGGAGTCACAGCTGATGATGCCTGTCAAGCAACGACAGATCAGTACGACCGGATATGTCGTCCGGGAGTACCCCTTCGAGATCCTGTCGGACTTTGTCCCGGAGCAGTCCGGCACCTATACCCTTAGTCTTCGTCCGCTGCTGAGGGACTCTGTCATCCACGGCGTCGTCGAGGTGGGTGTCACTGTGACGCCGAGTCGATAATATCGCTATCTTTGCGCTTGACCTTTTTACTTCTATAGTCACCATGAGAAAATCAACCAATAATAAGCCCTACGACCCCTCGACCGCGGTCCTCCTCATCTACACCGGCGGGACGATCGGCATGACAGAGGATCCTGTCACCGGTGCGCTCAAGGCGATAGACTTTGCCTACATAGAGGAGCATGTCCCGGAGGTGAATAACTTCTCCTTCCACATCGACACCTACTCCTTCGATCAGGTGATCGACTCCAGCGAGATGGGGCCGACGCACTGGCGGGAGATGGCACTGACCATCCGGGAGAATTATGATAAGTATAGTGGCTTCGTGATACTCCATGGGACGGACACCATGGCTTACACCGCCTCGATGCTCAGCTTTATGCTGGACGGCCTCTGCAAGCCTGTCCTCCTGACCGGGTCGCAGCTGCCTATCGGTAAGGTTCGAACGGATGGGAAGGAGAATCTGCTCACCTCGATCGAGATCGCGGCGGCCAAGGATCCGATGGGCAGACCACTCTTGAGGGAGGTCTGCATCTATTTCGACAATCGTCTCCTGAGGGGCAACCGCTGCAC
>NZ_CAKRLH010000249.1 GCF_934359325.1 uncultured Porphyromonas sp. | reverse complement strand
TCAGTAGACGGAGAGAGTATATCATCAATCTGGGTCGCCGTAAGATCCATCTCACTCATTATCCGATAGAGAGCAAAGGGATCTCCGCCCAAGTCTAGGCATCCACAGTCATTATTCCAGAGAGCCAACTTAGCTTGCGCCACTTGTCGATCCAAATACTCCTGCTCTTCGCGGAGATGGGACATGGTATTGATCGTGCTAGAAGTGAAGGAGGGATTTATCTCCCGAAACAGCGGGATCAGCTTATGGCGGATGAGATTTCGAGTAATGGAGGGATCTTCATTGGTGGAGTCCTCCACATGGGGCAACTGCTGCTCAGAGAGATAGTGCAGTATCTCGTCGCGTGTGACAGAGAGGAGCGGACGCCAGATGGCGGTCCGCTCATCATATGATCGCATGCCACAGAGGCCTCTTCCGCCGGTACCCCTGGCAAGATTGAGGAGAAGTGTCTCCACCTGATCACCGGCATGATGAGCTACCGCAATTGCAGCAGCCTCATAGTCAACCATAAGCTCAGCAAACCAGTCGTACCTCAGTACTCGAGCCGCCATCTCTACAGACAGGCCTTGCTCCCGCGCATATCCAATGGTGTCGAAAGATCTAACGACGAGCCTGACATTGGGATAGCGGTCACGGCATAGCCGGCGTACAAAGGTCTCGTCCCTGTCGCTTTCGCCTCCCCGGAGATGAAAATTGACATGCGCGGCGATGACCTTGTAGCCGGACCTGTAGAGCAAGTCCATCAGACAGACTGAGTCCGCCCCTCCACTGAGCCCGACGATGATCGTCGAGCCCTCATGCATCGTATGGTCAGGTAGTGTTAGTGACATAATAGCAGAGAGTGCCTCAGGGCACAAAAGCTCTGAGGCACTCCTAAGTCGTCTATGGAAAATCCTCGATCACTGTAGATCGACCTCACGTGCAGACTCCTCTGCAAGCTCGGGATCGACCAGGACACGGCCGCAATACTCACATGCGGTGATCTTCTTACGAGACTGGATGTCGATGATCCTCTGAGGGGGGATCTTATTGAAGCACCCCTTGCATGCGCCACGATCGATCGTCACGACAGCGAGACCATTTCTGTAGGAGTCACGTGTCCTGTGGAAAGCTCTCAGCAGACGCTCATCGATCTTGGTCTCGAGCTCCTTAGTCTGATCGTGCAGTCTGTCCTCTTGATCCTTTGTCTCAGAGATAATGGTGTCGAGCTCTGTCTTCTTGACCTCAAGGTCTTTCTCTCTCTCCTCAGTCTCGTGGCTCAGCTCCTCCATGGCCTCCTCAAGTCGAGCAATGCGCTCCTTGGCGAGACGAGTATCCTTCTCGAAGCCCTGTATCTCCAGCTCCTGATACTCTATCTCCTTGACTAAGAGGTCATACTCTCTATTGTTGCTGATATTATGGAGTTGCTCATTGTACTTCTTGATCAGCTCATTAGAGTTGATCGTACTCTCCTTGTACTCGCCGATCAGGCGATTAAGCTCCTCGATCTCCTCCTGATCCTTCTGATACCGAGTGTGGCGTCCCTCGATCTCATCCTCCAGGTCTCGCACCTCCTCCGGCAGCTCGCCGCGGATGATACGTATACGATCGATCTCACTGGTGACCAGCTGTAGCTTATACAGAGCCTTGAGCTTCTCCTGCACGGAGAGCTCCTCTTGATCTATAGATTTATTACTTGCCATTACTTCTCTCGAGATAATTTACCGGATTTGCACTATTTACAGAGTAGTGGAGTGCAAATGTACCCATTTTCTCTGATAAGATATTCCCTAAGATATTCTGAGTCATCAGCTCGGACTCGTAGTGTCCGTAAGTTGCCAGTACCGTGTAGTCAGTAGCGTCGTAAAAGTCATTGTACTTCGCCTCTCCTGTGATGAATAGCTCCGCCCCCATCCTCCCTGTTCGCCTATAGAGGGAGGCACCGGATCCGCTGCAGAACGCCACCCTGCTGATCTTGTGTCCGTCGTAGCGGCTGTGACAGACCCTCTCAACAGGCTGGAAGGCGGACATGCTGTCCACGATCTCCTCAAGCGTCATCGGACGAGGTAAGTCCCCGATCACACCACCTCCCACCTCGGGAGACTGATAGTTGACAGAGAGGACGTCGATAGCAGG
>NZ_CAKRLH010000248.1 GCF_934359325.1 uncultured Porphyromonas sp. | reverse complement strand
AGGGAGACAAACTTCCCCCTACCCTCCTCATCGGCTCGCGGGGGATCATTGAGCAGCACCTCCATACCGAGTACCTTAGCGTAGTGTGCCGCCGCCATACCGGTATGACCGGCGCCGACGATGCCGTAGGTCTTACCGACGAGGCTTCCGCCCTTCTCGCTGCAGCAGCGGGCCAGCGAGCAACCGACATACTGACCGACCGACTGAGCGTTGCAGCCGGGGGCATTGTACCAAGTGATCCCCGCCTCCGCGCAGAAGTCGGTATCGATGTGATCGATCCCGATCGTGGCGGAGGTGATGAGCTTGACGGACGAGCCCTCGAGGAGATCTCTATTACACTTCGTGATGCTCCGGACGATGAGCCAGTCGACATCGCGCACCGCCTCCGGAGTGATCTCAGGATTGGGGAGATAGTGGACCTCTCCCAGCTCCTCCAGCACCCCTCTGAGATAGGGGATGGAGGCTTCGGCTATGATCTTCATCTCCTACTTGACGAGTGAGGCAGCGGCGATGAGCTTGATGTCACGGATCATGGAGAGGACGCCATTGGATCTCGTGGGGGAGAGATTCTCCTTCAGCCCGATCTTGTCGATGAAATAGAAATCAGCCTCTGCCACCTCCTGTGCCGGCTGTCCGTCCACGATGCGGAGGAGAAGGGCGATGATCCCCTTGACGATGATCGCATCGGAGTCCGCCTCGTAGTGGATCGTGCCATCCGGCTGAGGGTGTCCCACGACCCAGACGCGGCTCTGACACCCCTCGATGATATGCTCGGGAGTCTTCTCTTCGTCTGGGAAGGGAGGAAGGTCATTTCCCATCTCGATGATCATCTCGTAGCGCTCCATCCAGTCATCGGTGAGCTCAAAGTCCTCGATGATCTCGTCTTGTATCTCGTTGATAGTCATTTCTCTCTTTCTACTCATTCACTTTTTCGTCAGCACGGTCCAGACCGTGGAGCCTACCGCCTGCAGCGTCTCGCGACTGATGTGCTCCATGGTATCGTCGAGGGTGTGCCAGGTGGCGGGGAAGCCTGTCGGGCGCGCCGGGTCATAGTCGACGATGTCGAGGCAGGGGATGCGGCGGTGACGGATCACGAAGACGTGGTCGTCCACCAGCCCACCACCGACAGCGTTGTGGAAATAACTGCCATACCCCAGCTCGTGCGCCGTCTGCCACACCTCCGTCACAGCGCGACCGGCACTCTCCTGCGAGAAGTACTCGCGGTAGAAGGCTGCCCCCTCGCCACCGACCATATCAAGGAGGATACCCAGGTCAGCCCGATAGTCAGGTGTGTGGGGATTCTTGGCCCAATACTGCGCCCCCATGCCCCAGGTCGACTCGGTGTCACCGTCATACTCAGCAAACTGTGGCACGCCGTAGTCCTCAGCGTCGAAGAAGATAATGTCCACTCCCAGACCGTCCCGGAGTCCCTCCGACTGCAGCAGTCTGGCGATCTCCAGCAGTACCCCCACGCCGGATCCGCCGTCATTGGCTCCGTCGATCGGGGTGTGCCACTTGGCAGGATCGTTCTCCGCATCCGCATACGGGCGAGTGTCCCAGTGGGCAAAGAGAAGGACTCGCTCCTTCGCCTCTGGTCGATACTGACCGATGACATTGACACACTCCAGACGAGTGCCGTCGTAGGCGGTCAGCGTCATCGGTTGCTCGATCACGTCGAGACCATGGCGACGCAACTCCTCCGAGAGGAAGGCCGCGCACTGCTTATGCGCCTCGCTCCCCGGGACACGGGGACCAAAAGCGACCTGACGAGCCACATAGGCGTAGGCAGAGTCGGCCGAGAAGGGGGTCTCCACCACCGTCCGGGTCTCTCCCTCAGTGGCAGACTCGCGACTGCTCCCCTTCTCCCCACCGCACGAGGCGGACATCAGGATCAGGCTCAGGAGAGTGAGGAGGAGCGAAAGCTTATTTCTTACCATTATATATGAGTGTAAAGGGGTGAGCAAAGAGGCTGCGGGCGGTCTCCATCAGGCTCTCCGTCGTGACTGCATCGATCCGGGCAAAATACTCCTCCAGCGCCTCGTACCGCCCGCGGAGGAGCATCTGACGACCGAAGGAGAGGAAGGTGGACTCCGACTGCTCGGAGGAGACGAGGGCAAG
>NZ_CAKRLH010000247.1 GCF_934359325.1 uncultured Porphyromonas sp. | reverse complement strand
AGCTACCGATACCGGCGAGACCGACCATCAGTGCGATACCCAGGTAGGCCATTAGAAGTGTAGTAGACATAAATTGATTTACTTATTGAGTTTGTTATTGTTTTGTCAGGAATAATATATCACTTGGAGACCTTCTCCTCGATCGGAGAGTAAGGTGTGCCCCCGCCCTCGTACTCGGAGTTATTGAAGTACTCCACATAGGTCAGTCGAACCGGATGGACAAGCGAGCTGATCATCGTTAGGCAGAAATTGAGTCCGTGACCAAAGGCGAGGATCAGCAGTCCTACCGGGATCGCTGCCCAGATGGGCATAGAGGCGGTGACGGTCTCAGTGAGGGTGTTGAAGACCCCACCGAGGATACCGCCCGTCAGACCGATGGCGAAGAGGCGGATATAGGAGAGGGTATCTCCGAGAAGCCCCGATGCGGTGTTGTATGTGTCCCACAGCCCTTTGCCAAGATTGACAAAGACGTTCTTGCCAGGAGAGTTGAGGAAGAAGACTGCGAAGACACAGAGCCCCACAACGCCCCAGAGGGTGTACTCAACCCACTGCGGTAACTGAATATTGAGAGCAGGTAAGCCGACCACAAGTCCGATGAAGATCACCATAGTCGGCCAGGCGAAGCTGGCGAGCGAGGCGCGGGTGCCGCTCTGGTGTCTCACCTTGAAGGCAGCCACATACTTTGCAAATAGGATCTGGACGAGTCCTAGCGCCAGGGAGATCACCATAAGGTTATCCGACGAAAGGAAGAAGTCCTTGATCGAACTGAGGAAGGGAACCTCAACGAGTGAGATACCAAAGAAGGTACCGGCAAGGAATCCCATCACCACACTGGCTCCGCCGAGCCATTGGAAGAGCTCCAAGTACATCTTGGCACTCTCACCCACCTTGCGCTTAAAGATCGTCGCAAGGATCAGCACCACCAGCCCGTACCCTGCATCTCCCGAGCACATGCCGAAGAAGAGCATGAAGAAGGGTGCGATGAAGGGTGTCGGGTCAAACTCCCAGTAATTAGGGAGCGAGAACATCTTTACCAGAGGCTCAAAGGCCCTGCCGAAGCGACTATTGGAGAGTTTGATGGGCACATCCTCCCCATGGACAATTTCCTCCTGGACGTAGGCGATCCCCTCCTCTGAGAGCGCTGCCTGCATGGCGGCATCCTGCTTGGCGGGGACATAGCCCTCCAGCACCATCAGACGATCATCGTAGAGACGATCAGCCTGGTAGTAGGCATTGTCCATCTGGTAGGTATCGGCGAGGCGAGCCTCCTGCTGATCCAGTATCTGATCGTGGTGAGCGAGGTAGAGCTTGGAGTCCGTCAGGAGCTTCAGATCCTCCTCTAGACTCTGTCTCTCAACCCTCAGCGAGCTAATGGATCGGTCGGGTAGACGGACCTGCTCGGCAAACTCGAGCTCAGGCTCCGGCTCGTCCTCAGAGGTGATGGTGACGAAGTAGGTGGAGCGACCGGCAGTCTGGATAATCTGTGCGTGGTAGAGCTCCTCCCACTCCTTATTGTACCTCTGAGAGAGGACGGTCCAGAAGGTCATATGGACCCCCTTAGCCCTCAGCTTAGAGATCAGAGTCGGATCAAAGTCGCCCCAGTAGGAGAGCTCATGCTCCTGGGACTTTAGGTCAGAGAGGATCCTCGACATTTCCTTGATACGAGAGTCAAGGTCACTGATCTGGCTCCGATATGTGTCGTAGTCCGTCAGGGTATCCTGGGGGAAGTCTATGTGACGGATATCCTCAGGGGTCTGATCCTTCTGTAAGGGATGCTGATCCTTGAGGAAGCCGAGGCTCTTACGCAGATCGGCCAACTCGTCCTGTCGAGCCTTGACCTCTCTGATGCGGTCGAGCTCATTGGGGTCCTTATTCTGTCGGACATGGATCACGCCTAAGGAGCGCAATTTCTGTAGGAACGTCTCGTACTCCGGCTCAAAGACCAGGAACGAGTACTTATTCATCGTCTCTATCATACTATTGCTTCCTTTTCTGATTCTGCCTCCATGGCGTTACGGCGCTTCTCCTTCTCCTCATCGAGATGAGCGCGCATGATCTTCTGAGACGCCTTGGAGAGCGATTCTTCGTCCTCGAGATAGCGCTTGATCTTCAGGATCGCCTCCTTGAGACCGGGGATCTG
>NZ_CAKRLH010000246.1 GCF_934359325.1 uncultured Porphyromonas sp. | reverse complement strand
CCACCCGAGGAGCCGAAGCTGGTCCTCCTCGATATGGACGGCGTACTCGTGGACTCCATGCCGATCCACGACTATGCTTGGCGAACCGCTGCAGACAAGTATAAGCTGAAGTACGAGGCGGGAGAATTCTTCCGCGCCGAGGGGATGAAGGGTCGGGACACCATTATCCTCCTCTATCGGAAGACCTTTGACGAAGAGCCTACGGAGGACTTCATCGAGGAGGTATATGCCTACAAGACGCACCTCTTCGAGGAGAGGCAGGCTGATCTCCTTCGCCCCATTCCTCATGTCCGGGAGCTGATCCTTTACCTCAAGGAGGTGCGGGGGATCGACCTCGGCGTGGTCACCGGCAGCACGACAGCCAATGCGCTCTCCCGGATAGGGACCTACTTCGAGGGGCTCTTCACGGAGGAGCAGCTGATCACGGCAGACAAGGTGGAGAAGGGGAAGCCCGACCCGGAGCCCTATCTCCGGGGGATGAGCCTAACCGGGCACAGCGCCGGCGAGACGCTTGTGGTGGAGAATGCTCCCCTGGGGGTCCGCTCGGCAGTTGCCGCCGGAGCATTTACGGTGGCCGTGGCTACCGGTCCCATCCCTGAGGAGATCCTTCGGCACGAGGGAGCAAATCTCATTTTTCCCAATATGCGGGCTCTGCTTGCTTGGTGGCGCGTGACCTATGGAGAAGCTGTCTGAGAGGGAGAGCAAGCTGATCCGCTCCCTTAGGCTTAAGAAGAATAGAGATGCCTCAGGGCTCTTCGTCGCAGAGACGGTCAAGGTGGTCGAGGAGATGCTCCCCTACTTTGACACTGAGCTACTGCTGGTCACGGCACCGACTGAGCTGCCTGTCGAGGAGTCGAAGGTGCGGCTCGTCACTGAACGGGAGATGAAGAGGGTGTCTCAGCTCGACTGCCCCTCGGACTGCCTTGCTCTGCTGAGGATCCCCGAAGCGGAGACGGTCGGCCGGCTCGAGGGACTGGTGGTAGCACTGGATGAGGTGCAGAATCCCGGCAATATCGGCACCATCATCCGTCTCTGCGACTGGCTCGGCATCGGCACCCTGCTGATGAGTCGCGGATGCGCCGATCCCTACGGGGCTAAGGTGGTCCAGTCGACCGCCGGTGCTCTCGGCGCCCTCACGATACACTATGATATAGACCTCGCCGCCACGCTGAGCGGCTACGACGGAGCGATCATCGCTGCCGACCTGGACGGCGAGCCGATCGGTCAGGCATCGGTGCCCCGGGAGGCGGTGGTGCTCTTCGGCAACGAGGGACACGGCTTCAGTCCCGAGGTGAAGTCTCTCTGCACAGAGACCATCCTGATCCCGAAGTCGTCCTCAGCCGCCGGGGACTCGCTCAATGTCGCTATCAGCGCCGCCATCATCCTCTCCCACTTCTCTCAGATCATCTAAGGCTTATGAATCACCGCACTCTATTCGTCACTCTTTTTCTCACCCTTCTCCTCTCACTCAGCGCAGCAGCAGAGGAGACGAAGTCCACTTACGTCCGCTTCAAGACGAATAAGGGCGACTTCGTGATCGAGCTCTACGACGAGACGCCACTCCATAAAGTGAACTTCCTCTCCCGTGTAAGGGAGGGGGCGTACGACGGGACCACCTTCCACCGCGTCATCCGCAACTTTATGGCACAGGCCGGTGGGGGACTTAAGGGCGGCAGGGATCCCAAGGGGACCTACATCGACTCCCTCAGCCGTGCGACCGTAGAGGCGGAGATACTCTATCCCAAGCTATTCCACAAGCGGGGCGCAGTGGCTGCCGCCCGCGTGGGCAATGACATCAATCCTGAGCGAAGGAGCGACGGACTACAGTTCTACATCGTGATGGGGCAGTTTTATCTCGAGGGGGAGCTAAAGCAATTTGAGAGCGAGGAGCGACCGATGCCGGAGGAGGTGAAGAAAGCCTACATGACCGAGGGCGGCACCCCTCATCTCGATGGAGAGTACACCGTCTTCGGACAGATCGTCTCCGGGATGCGTACGATCGAGAAGATCTGCGCCACCGAGACCGACGAAACAGATAAGCCTCGCAAAGAGATCTACATCAAGTCAGCCAAGGTCGTCAGTCGCCCATAGGCTGGGAGATAGTAGAAAAATGGTAACTTTACGGAAACGTAAACCACCAACTACTATCAATAGAGCTATGAGCGATA
>NZ_CAKRLH010000245.1 GCF_934359325.1 uncultured Porphyromonas sp. | reverse complement strand
AGTCCTTGAGCCGCTTCGGATTGGGCTGATACATGTCGGTGACGATGGAGTAGACATGCCAGCAGTCGCCCTTCTCCTTCTTTGGCTCTGAGTCGAGGATGATGCGGATGGCAAAGAGGTCGTAGATCTGCTCGAAGGCACACTTCTGCACCTGCAGCTTATGGTGGATCGATGAGATCGACTTCGTTCGCCCCTTGATATGAAACTTCAGTCCCGCCTCCCCCAGGCGCTCCTCCAGCGGTCGGATAAAGGCGGCGATATAGGCATCGCGAGCATCCTTGGTCTGCGCCAGCTTCTCCTTTATATAGGAGTACGCCTTACGGTCGGTGTACTTGAGCGCCAGGTCGTCCATCTCACTCTTGACCGCATAGAGACCCATGCGATGGGCGTAGGGGGCAAAGATCGTGTGTACCTCGTCCGCCAGTACCGTCCGCTCCGTCTCCCCGAGGAGATGCCCGGCGAGTCTCAGCCGAACCAGTCGGTCGGCGATCAGGATAAGGATGATCCGCACATCCTCCGCAAAGGAGAGGAGAAATCGTCCGAGATTATCGCTCGTCATCACCTCCGTCGGGTCGTACACCTCGCAGACCCGCAGGAGAAGTCGGTCCAAGTGTGCCGTATCGGAGCCAAAGGTCTCCTCGACCTGCTCCTCCGTCACCACGCCGCAGCTCATAGGGCGCCAGAGGAGGATCGCCAGGAGGGAGGAGGAGTGGAGGCCGATCTCCTCCACCGCGGAGACGGCGGTGAGGAGCTGCGTCTTCAGACTGTCGAGGCTCTTCGCCTCGTACGCCCCCTGATCGGAGGAGCGGCGGAGGATCTCCAGCACCCGGTGGATCAGGTCCGCCGACAGCCCATGATCGAGGCTAAAGAGATACCTCAGGATCTCCCCGATACTGCTCTCGTACGATATGGCTCGGTGACGATACATGGCGACGGCTTACTTCTCTCTGTGCGAGAGACGGTCGGAGAGTCTCTGCTCGTAGTCTGACCGGCGCACCCGCCGCGGACGGACGGA
The DNA here is from genome assembly GCF_934359325.1 of uncultured Porphyromonas sp. GTDB lineage: Bacteria > Bacteroidota > Bacteroidia > Bacteroidales > Porphyromonadaceae > Porphyromonas_A. The sequence continues at coordinate 1,195 of NZ_CAKRLH010000245.1, read as the reverse complement.
GAGGACGACCAGCAGGATCAGTGCGATGGCGAGGACGGCGAGGGCGATCCAGAAGGTCACCCAGCTCGTCGACCTGAGGAGACCGACGATGGCGGCGATCCCCACCACGACGCATATCAGGATAGGAAGTGTGGTGTTACTCTTACTCATAATCTTTTGTAGGCTCTATCTCTCTATGTGTGTAAATATAGTCATTTTCTCCGGTCGGACGGATGCCCCTGCACCCCCCCCAAAACTAATATCGGTTTTAGAATTCACCGAACTCTATCCAGCTCGATACGATACTCCCCGCCGCCGGGGATGTCCGCTCCCTAACTCTCGGTGCGACCAGGGCTGACGGAGGGTTGTCACGCGACGGCGCAAATCTGCGTATCTTTGTAGGTATGAGACTATCCTATGACATTATCGTGGTCGGTGCCGGTCATGCCGGCTGTGAGGCAGCCCATGCGGCGGCCCTGCTCGGCTCCCGTACCCTCCTCATCACCATGGATCTCGACAAGATCGCCCAGATGTCGTGCAACCCCGCCGTGGGGGGTATCGCCAAGGGGCAGATCGTGCGCGAGCTGGATGCCCTTGGCGGCCTGATGGGGATCATCACCGATAGGTCGTCGATACAATTTCGGATGCTCAATAGGAGCAAGGGACCTGCGATGTGGAGCCCCCGCTCTCAGAGCGATAGGGGCCGCTTCTCCCACCTCTGGCGGACTTATCTCGAGCAGACGCCCAACCTCTCCCTCTGGCAGGATGCTGTCGTGCAGCTGCTCCACGAGGGTGGGGCGGTCACCGGTGTAGTCACCGCCATGGGGCTTACGATAAGGGCGAGGGCGGTGATCCTCACCAATGGGACCTTCCTCAATGGCCTGATGCATATCGGCGGCGTGCAGATCCCCGGCGGGCGCATCGCCGAGCCGGCCTCACTCCGCCTCTCGGAGCAGATCACAGGGCTTGGCTTCAGGACCGATCGGATGAAGACCGGTACGCCGATGCGGCTGGATGGTCGGACGATCCACTTTGACCTCTGCGAGCGTCAGGATGGCGAGGAGGGATGGCACCACTTCTCTTTCCTCCCCGGGGTGTCTCGCTTAGAGACGCCGCAGAGGCCCTGCTTCCTGACGGAAACGACGCCTGCCAGCCACGAGGTGCTGCGGCGTCACCTCGATGAGGCACCGCTCTACAATGGTCAGATACACAGCAT
>NZ_CAKRLH010000244.1 GCF_934359325.1 uncultured Porphyromonas sp. | reverse complement strand
ATCCCCTTTAGCTAAGAACAGCTTAAAGCTTTCTCTCAGTATAGTCTCTTTTGTGGTCTTCATTTCTTATTCGCCATATAGAGCGTTATGTTTTCGTTTGTAAAGATTGAGATAATTTTTGTCACGACCAAACTTTAAGAGGACTATTATTAGGGATGAAACTTCTTGTGTTCCAGTCATTCTGTACTTAGAAATGCGTACCTCTGTAGCATCATAAAGAGATCAATGGACGTTACAGAATGAGGAAGAGACCTCCTTGATTCCGGGGACGCACAACGGATGACCTCGGTGGCAATAGAGCTGACCCCGATCCGTTATCGGTGAAAACTATTACCGGTAATAGAGAACACTAATACCGGTAATAGGCGCAACTATTACCGGTATTAGATTTGCCCGAGAGAGCTCGCGTGCTCGCGTCCTGATAATCAGCCGTCTCTACAAGGTGCCCCTACTCGTACTTCTGCCGCAAGTGAGCATTACCCCGGAGTGCTCGCTGTTTTGCAAGGGTGACGAGGAGGGGTAGCAGCCCGGACGATGACCCCGGGTACGGCGGCGGGCTGCTTTTTCTTTTTGTCGGGGAGATAAGTTATCTTTGTGGGAAGGGGGAGAGGGTGGACCGATCCACCCGATACTGAGACACGTACACTATCCGGACTTACTTCATGCGAGAAGACGATACCATCACTGCTGCGTTCCTCGACTTTGGCAGCCACACGATCAAGGCGGCCCTGGCGGACTGCAAGGCGGACGGCACCTTTACATTCCGTCAGCAGAGCACGGTCGAGTCGGAGGGACAGATCCGCCGCGGCATCATTTATAATCTCAAGGAGGTGGCGGCGAAGACCGACGAGCTCCTCCGACAGCTCTCACAGCTCGCCGACTGCCCCATAGACCGAGTCTACGCCGGGGTCAATGGGCAGAGCCTCCACTCCGACATGCACGAGGCCGAGCTGACACTCGGTGAGCCACGCGAGATCACGGAGAAGGATATGGACACGCTGCGACTGCAGACGGCGGACGAGGACTTCGACAGCCGATACATATCGATCGCTGACGATGTCACCCCCGCCTACTACGTGGACGGCAGCTGGACAAATAACCCGGTCGGCGTGCAGGGATCCAATCTCAAGGTAAGCTACCAGCTGCTCCTAGCCCGTGAGGAGCTGGATCGCAATATCCGGCGCGTGCTGGAGGAGAAGCTGGCTCGCCAGACGGAGTACCTGATCCCGGCGACGATCATGAGCGACCTCTTCCTCACCACGGAGCAGAAGCGCTTCGGCTGTGCCCTGATCGACTTCGGTGCCGAGTGCACGACCGTCTCGGTGTACAATAGAGGGCAGATGGTCGGCCTGCGTGTGATCCCGCTCGGCGGCGATGCGATCACCACCGACCTGACCGACATGCACATCTCCCTTATGGAGGCGGAGCGGATCAAGACGAAAAACGGCTCCACTCTCTCTGCCTCCGAGGAGGAGACGAAGGGCGAAGTGGTGGTGCAGACCGCCAACGGCATGACGTCGAAGAGCCTGCCGCTCCGCGAGGTGAATCGGTACATCCGCGCCCGCTCCACGGAGATTGTGCGCAATATCTCGACCTACATCAATGCCCTCCTCCCCGAGCACAGCCTCTCCGGCATCGTGATCACAGGCGGGGCATCCCGCATGACCGGCCTGAGGGATCTGCTGACGAAGGAATTTAATGTAAAGGTGGACTTTGCCTCCTCCATCCTCGGGCGCTACGGGCGAGACAACAGCTACTACATCGAGAATCCCGAGTGGCACTCCGTCTACAGCATGGTCTACTACGTGGCTCAGGACCTCGCTGCCACCTACGTTCGCCCCGAGCCGGCAGCGCAGGAGCAGGCACCGACCGCTCCCTCCGAGCAGCCTGTGAAGAGGTCGACCCTGGAGACCACTTCGGCCGGGAGCGACTTCCCGGAGGATCAGCTACCGGATGACGCCTTTGCCGGTACGACACAGGTACTAATCGACGTGGAGGAGATAGAGACGAAGGCGCAGGAGCCGCCGAAGAAAGTCTCTCGCCGCAGCGGCAAGAAGCAGAAGGATAAGGGCAATGGATTCTTTGCCAAGCTCTTCAATGGCGGGCTCATCTTCCCCGAGGATGATGTCGACGAGTGATCTCTACCTTTTTTATCATAGATACGTATCGGACTTATGAGCGAATTACTCAATATCAGCAGCAAAAAAAAGGATGAGATCCCGA
>NZ_CAKRLH010000243.1 GCF_934359325.1 uncultured Porphyromonas sp. | reverse complement strand
ACACTTTGAGAGTAGGGAAAAAGTCCGTACCTTTGCAGTGTCAAGCCGACAGATACGGGCAAGTCCTACACGGCCAGCTCCCCACGAATCCCCCCAGGGCTTGATCGCAGCAAGGGTAGTGGGTTGTAGCGGCGCGATGTAGACAGCTTGCCCACCTGCCTTCTTAGCTCAGTTGGTAGAGCTTCTGATTTGTAATCAGATGGTCGTAGGTTCGAGTCCTATAGAAGGCTCCCGTTAGGAAGCGACTGTAAGTACGATAGATCGTCACTTACAGTCGCTTTTTTTCTTTCCTCACTTTCTGTAAGTTTGCTTCCAGAGTTACACACTCACTCCTGCGACAGTTTTAGGACATTCACCACCTCTGCACCAGATGGATCACTCACCCGCCATAATGCGCCCTTCCGCTATGATGGGGCTATTTCTCACTTTACTTCTCCTACCCACAGCCTATGCGCAGACCAACTCCGGAGAGATCAAAGGGCGAGTCTACGACGAAGAGCAAAAGGAGTGGATGACCGCTGCGAGTGTGAGGCTCCTGAGTGCCTCTGACTCGACGCTGGTGCAAGGAGTGATGACGGATAAGCAGGGTCACTTCAGGCTCAGCGTCTCCACTCCCGGCAGCTACTTAGTCGACATCAGCTTCATCGGCTACACGCCGTACAGCAAGGCGGTATCCATAGACAAGAGCACCAAGATCGACCTTGGGAAGATCAAGCTCTCACCCACCTCCACGGCACTGAGCGAGCTGAAGGTCGTGGGGCAGTCGAGTCCTGTGACGATCAAGAAGGACACGGTTCAGTTCAGTGCCGGTGCCTTCAAGGTTCGTCCCGGAGCCTCGGTGGAGGAGCTATTGCGCCGGATCCCCGGGATCGAGGTGGACGCCGAGGGCAATATCACCTATAATGGGGAGTCCATCGAGCGGGTGGAGCTGGACGGCAGAGACTTCTTCTCCTCCGATCCTACCATGGCAACGAAGAACCTTCCCGCTGATCTGATCAAGAACGTGCAGGTAGTCGACAAGAAGTCCGAGCAGACCCGACTTACCGGAATGGACGACGGAGAGAAGACGAAAATACTTAATCTGAATGTCAAGGAGGAACTGAAGAAAGGTCTTCTCGGCAACCTCAAAGCCGGCTACGGAACCAAAGACCGCTACAGAGTAGACCTGATGGGGTCGGGATTCAGGGGAGACGAGCGCGTCACTCTCCTCGCCAATCTCAACAACACCGATGGCGTACGACGCGGGAGAGGAGACAGAAAGCGGCGCTCTGTGGGAGCCAACTATGACAATAAAATAAGTGACAAGCTCAACGTCACGGCAGAACTCTCTTACCGGGAAAATGACAACACCCTCTCTAGCCGAATGACTCGGGAAAACCTCCTCGGAAACGCCACTCACACGACCACTGATCGCAACACCTCATCCGAGGGAAACCTCTCTCGCCGAGGCTCTATGAACGGTCGTCTGAAGTGGACACCGTCAGACAAGACCGCGCTTTTCTTTATGCCGGATATCAGTGTCGGTCGTAGTCGATCCCACTCGCTGTCCCAGTACAGCACAGAGGCCAGGGAGGGCGAGACGATCAATTCAGGCTCCTCCGAGAGTGAGGAGAAGAGCAGCAACGAGGGAGCAGGCGGCTATCTCCACTTTCGCCACACCTTTAATGACGAGGGGCGAAATATCTACGTCAGGGTCTTTGGGAGGCACGAGTCAGGCGACAGCGACGGGACACTGAAGAGCGTCACCTCCTTTACCAAAGGCAGCCGTAAGGAGATCCTAGACCAGCTCACAAGCTCCCGCAACGAGAGTAACCGAGGGGGCATCTCCGTCTCTTTCCTAGAGCCTATCAGCAAGTACTGGTCTCTCCAGGGCAGCTACAGCCTCGACGGAGAGCAGAGGACAAGTGATCGTCTCGCCTATAGGGCTGACGCAGATGGCGAGTACACCATACTGGACAAGCGGTACTCCAGAGGCTCCAGTAATCGGTATCTCAATCACCGGATAGGCGCTATGGCTCGGTACCGGCCGAGACCCATGAGCAGTATCTCTCTCGGAGTCGATGCACTGCCCACCTATACGCGCACCATCACCACGGACGGCGAGGAGGTCACCTACGATCACGAGCGGAGCATCGTCAATTATGCCCCCTCCCTCATGGTCGACCTACGGAATGATAAAGGACTACAGTACATGATGCACTACAGAGGGAGCACCAGCCAGCCCTCTATGGAGCAGCTGAGCCCCGTCACCATACAGACCTCACCACTCTCTCAGACGAC
>NZ_CAKRLH010000242.1 GCF_934359325.1 uncultured Porphyromonas sp. | reverse complement strand
TGTGCAGAGGGATCCAATGTAATGATTTATCGGTTCGGTTCGATCCGAAGTGTCTCGCTCTTCCCCTTCCCATAGGTGATGATGAGGGTCAACGGCACATTGGAGTGGACGGTCACCCTGGGGCGCTCATTGGCTGAGCTTCGCTGGGCACACTTCAGATCTACCATACCATCGGGTCCGAAGGGGTAGCGCTCGATCCCGTGTGCCTCCAGCTGACGGATGTCCCAGCGGATCGTCTCCTCGGGGTAGTCAGCCTCAATGCCGATGAGGTACTCTATCAGTAGTGCGATCGGTGCCAGTCCGCCCCAGCCCACGAAGCGATCCCGCGCCATAAATCCTGGCTCCGTCGCCTCCGGAGCATAGTACTCATAGAAGGTCCCTGTCCGTCGGTACACTTCCAGTACCGCCTGATAATGCTTCGAAGCAATGTCGTAGGCTAGATCGCGGTAGCCCTGTCGAGAGAGACCGGTGATCACCATATAGTTTGTTCCCGGCCAGACTCCGCCCTGCCAGTAGCGACCATTGGGTCGGTACTTGGGGTGATCGGCGGAGAGAGAGGGGATGGGGTGGGGGCGGGCAAATTCGCTCTCCTTCGTCAGGTGTGCCACGAGACGATCCGTTCGCTCTCTGTCCAGTACGTCGGTCATCAGCGCCCAGTAGGCACCGATCCCCTTGGCGTCGCAGAGGGTGCCGTCGCGGTACTGATCGTAGAGGAAACCGCTCTTGTCGTCCCACAGCTGAGTATTGACATAGTCCTTTAGTGCCAGCGCTTCGGTCTCATAGTCCTCGATCTCCTGCCACCGCTCGATGTAGAAGCCCATCTCGAGGAGCTGGTAGGCGGTCATGATCTGCTGGAGATTGGTGTCGAGCCAGATCATGTGACCGTGGGAGTAGATCGGATTGTACCCGTCCGGCACGCGTGGCATATTGTCCATCCCGGTCCCCCAGCCACTGCTCCAGTAGGTACCGTTTCGCCAGGTGCGATTGAGCCGCAGCCAGTCGTAGTAGCCACAGAGCACAGGGAAGACGCGATGCAGTCGCTCGAGATCACCATACTGATGGTAGTAGACCATCTCGCACCAGGGGAGCAGGTTGGGACCCGTGGAGGTGGGATCGTATCGCTCGAAGCAGTCCGCGCCGTCCGCCTTGATCTCCCTGCAGATGAATCCGTCGGGGTGTTGCTTGGCGTAGAAATTGTCAAGCGTCCTCTGGAAGGGGAAGAATCGGTCTCCGTAGCGGGCAAACATCAGGATGAAGCAATCGTCCCACATGAAGAGGTTCCCATTATAGGCAGTGTCAATATAAGTGGCGACAAAGCTCGATCCCGGGTCCGGCTGACGAATGTTGTCGACAGCTATCCTCCAGGCATCCCAGTACATCCTGATCTCCTCCTCGTGTCCCTCCCAGATCGGAGAGGGGAGGATCGTCCTTGCTTCGTCAAATGAGCGGGGCTGTGTGATCCGGGGCTTCATGGTCCGGAAGGCATTGTCGGTGACGAAGACGTTCTTCACATAGGTATTCTTGTATGGCAGTCTGTAGATCGAGTCGTTTCCTGCGCTGATCTGCGCTGAGGCAACTGCCACTGTGCCGGTCACGGCCAGCAGGGTCAGACATATTGCTTTTTTCATAATAACTATCATGGTGTAGGGTTAGTCATACGCTCATCCACTGTCTCACGCAGGAGCTCGCTTGGGCTCCCGGAGACGGAGCAGTGGTGCAGGCGTCGGTACTTCTGGGGCGACATGCCCATGACGGACCTAAACTGGCGGGAGAGGTTCTTTGGGCTGCCGAAGCCCATCTCTTCCCCCAGCTCCATAATCGGCCTGTCACTGGTGATCAGGAGATGAGCAAGCTTCTCGACGCGGTACTTCATGATGTACTTCTGTATCGTCTGGCGTGTGGCTCTCTTGAAGCGTATCTCCAGGTGTCGGCGCGATAGAGGGACCTGTCGCACGACGTCCATCACGGAGAGGGGGTGAGTGGAGTGGTCGTGGATGAAGCGGATCGCCCTCGCTACCTCACGGTCGCTGATGGAGAGGATGTTGGTCGAGGCGCGCTCGCTGATCCTAACAGGTCGGACAACTACGTCCTCCACCCTGTCGGACTTGTGGGAGAGGTATCGGTCGATCTGTGCTGCCGTCTCATATCCTCCCTGTACGACATCGAGTGAGATGCTGGAGAGAGGAGGGTCCGCCAGACCACAGATGGTCCGGTCGTCGTCCACCCCGAGGATCGCCACGTCCTGGGGGATGCCGATGTCAGCGACACGGCAGAGCTCAGCGATACGGATCCCCTC
>NZ_CAKRLH010000241.1 GCF_934359325.1 uncultured Porphyromonas sp. | reverse complement strand
AAACCCGGTATTAGTCATCACTATTACCGGGTTTAGTGATCACTAATACCGGGTTTAGAATTCACCGAACTCTATCCGCCCCGATACGATACTCCCCGGCGCCGGGGATCCCTGACGGGATCCGCCTCCCGCCGGCATAGGGGATGAGTGTGGCATCGTACAGGGGCGGGGTGTCAGAGGAGAGAGCCGGCGGGTAAGCCCCAGCGGGACCGGGCGAGCGAGGTAAAACTCAAATGCGTCAGCTCAGGTCCTCTACATGTCCTCGATTCCGCCTATGTCGCCGGACCCCATACCGACCAATATCAGACAATGATTTCGGTCTGAGTTTGAGGTTATATCAGGAGAGGATATACGCAGAGATCCCGGCACCGATAATCGGTGTCGGGATCTCTTAGTACTTAGGCGAGAGGCGCTTTTATGCGGCGTCTCAGGCTATTGCTGCAAGCTGCTTAGAGCTGAGGGCCGGCAGGTACGAGAGACTTACCGTGGTCGTTGGTCTCAAACTTCTTGAAGTTCTTAATGAAGCGACCGGCGAGGTCCTTAGCCTTCTCCTCCCATGCAGCCTCACTATCGTAGGTGCTGCGCGGATCGAGGATATTAGAGTCTACGTTGGGCAGCTCTGTGGGGATCGTGAGATTGAAGTAAGGGATCTTCTTCGTAGGAGCATTCTCGATAGAGCCATCAAGGATAGCATCTACCATAGCACGGGTCTGCTTCAGAGAGATACGCTTACCGGTACCATTCCATCCCGTATTGACGAGATAGGCCTTGGTGTTGTGAGCCTTCATCTTCTTGACCAGCTCCTGAGCGTACTTGGTGGGGTGCAGAGTCAGGAATGCTGCGCCGAAGCAAGCTGAGAAGGTGGGGGTAGGCTCGGTGATGCCACGCTCGGTACCTGCCAGCTTAGCGGTAAATCCACTGAGGAAGTAGTACTGAGTCTGAGCGTCATCAAGGAGAGAGACGGGAGGCAGCACACCGAAGGCATCTGCGGTCAGGAAGATGACGCGCTCTGCGTGACCAGCCTTGGAGACCGGCTTCACGATGTTGTCAATGTGGTAGATGGGGTAAGAGACGCGAGTGTTCTCAGTGACAGACTTGTCTGCGAAGTCGATCTTGCCCTCCTCGTCAAGAGCAACGTTCTCGAGGAGTGCATCACGACGGATGGCACCATAGATGGCAGGCTCACCCTCCTTGCTCAGGTTGATCACCTTAGCGTAGCAGCCGCCCTCGTAATTGAAGACACCATCGTCATCCCATCCGTGCTCATCGTCACCGATCAGGAGACGCTTGGGGTCAGCGGAGAGGGTGGTCTTACCGGTACCGGAGAGACCGAAGAAGATGGCGGTGTGCTCGCCATTCATATCGGTATTGGCAGAGGAGTGCATCGAGGCCATACCACGACGGGGGTTGAGGTAATTCATGTAGCTGAACATACCCTTCTTCATCTCACCACCATACCAGGTGTTGAGGATGACCTGCTCGCGGCTGGTGAGGTTGAAGACAACAGCGGTCTCGGAGTGGAGACCGAGCTCCTCCCAGTTCTCCACCTTAGCCTTAGATGCATTGTAGACTACGAAGTCCGGCTCACCAAAGTTCTCCAGCTCCTCCTTGGAGGGACGGATGAACATATTGGTGACAAAGTGAGCCTGCCAAGCCACCTCGACGATGAAGCGGATCTTGACGCGAGTGTCCTCATTGGCACCGCAGAAAGCGTCCACGACGTAGAGCTTCTTGTCAGAGAGCTCATCGGTGGCAAGCTTACGCACTACATCCCAGGTCTCCTTGGAGCAGGGGTGGTTGTCATTGTGATACTCCTCGCTGTCCCACCAGATGGTGTCCTTAGAGGTCTCGTCTACGACGAAGAACTTATCCTTAGGAGAGCGACCGGTGTAGATACCTGTCATCACATTGACAGCGCCCAGCTCGCTCACCTGACCCTTCTCGTAACCCTCGAGAGACGGATCGGTCTCATCCTTGAAGAGACGGTCATAAGACGGGTTGTGGATGATCTCCTTGACACCCTTGATGCCGTACTTGCTTAAGTCGATGTTTGCCATAATTTAATGTTGTGTTCGTATAAAGTTTATCTTCTTTCTTACACTCTACTGATAGCCGCAAAGGGGAGTAATTGATCTCCATTCACATCCCCTTATTGCACGACAAAGGTAATCTAAAATAGTAGCTTAACCAAGGATTTAGCGAATTATTTCATCAATACAATCCCATTGCATTTAATTTACTCTTTTATCACCTCCGTCTCCATACGAAGCAAAGGGCACTAATCAGTGATTAGATGCCCTTTGCAAG
>NZ_CAKRLH010000240.1 GCF_934359325.1 uncultured Porphyromonas sp. | reverse complement strand
GGCGCGCGCTACGTAGACAATAGTGGGTATGAGGGACATCGCCTCCCGGGCTACTACACCGGCAGCCTGATGGCTAAGTACGGGATCGACCTAAAGAGCCACCGCTCCCTCGACCTGAGCCTGCAGCTGCTCAACCTCTTCAGCAGCAGCTACTCCACCTATGGCTACATCTACGATGCCTACAGCCTACTGGATGAGACCGGTAAGGAGGTAAGTCGCGATCAGGACCTGAGACTATTCCCCGCCGCACCGATCCACTTCGTTGCCGGCGCCACCTATACCTTCTGATAGGTCTATTACTCCTAACTAAAGCGTGATGGGGCTCTCCACTCTGACTCTCAGGGTGGAGAGCCCCTTTTTTGTGCCGGTCGGTCTCGATGGAAACTAAACCCGATATTAGTGATCCCTATTACCGGGTTTAGTGATCACTAATACCGGTAATAGAATTGCCCCTCTCCCACCGTCCGGCAGAGGGGGCAGAGCTATGTCGGACAAGTCGGGCAAGTCGGACGGGTCGGACAAGTCGGACGGGTCGGATATCTGACTGCTGAGTACTAGCTGTATGTCGCGTCGTCCGGCTCGTCCGATAAACCGGCGCATCGTCCGACACGACAGCGCACTGCCGGAGCTGCTTGTGGAGGATCCGGCGGTTTTTTCGCGGGGTGGGGCTGTGAAGTCAAAGAATTTGGTAGCTTTGTGATGGGCTTTGCCGGAGGATCGCTCGCACATCATTAGGCGAGGGGACCGAGGGTGAGGTACCCGCTTCTATACATAAGAGAGACTGAGATATGATATCTTTTTTCCGCCACTTCGGTACGGTCTACGCCGTACAGCACTCCGCACCCCTGTCCGATGAGGACCACAAGACCCTCGGCTGGCTCTTCGACGGAGCCGAGGAGGTCAAGGCTCCACTCGAGGGTACCTTCATCGGTCCGCGTGCTGAGATGATCACCCCCTGGAGTACCAATGCGACCGAGATCGCCCACACTGTCGGCATCGACTCCGTCGAGCGGGTGGAGGCCTTCCTCGAGGCTGAGCCGGGAGTGCCGTACGACAGGATGCTGCTGAGGCAGTATGGCGTGCTTGACGGGGGACTCTTCGATACCAAGATCGAGAAGGCTCCCCTCCTGCCGGTGGAGGATCTGCGGAAGTACAATAGCGAGGAGGGTCTCGCCCTCTCCGATGAGGAGATCGACTACCTCGAGGGGGTGGCACGGGAGCTGGGGCGACCGCTCACGGATGCGGAGCTCTTCGGCTTCTCGCAGGTGAATAGCGAGCACTGCCGGCACAAGATCTTTGGCGGCACCTTCGTCATCGACGGAGAGGAGATGCCTGAGAGCCTCTTCGGGATGATCAAGAAGACGAGTAAGCTCAATCCCAACGGTATCGTCTCTGCCTATGCGGATAATGTCGCCTTTGTGGAGGGACCGGAGGCGGAGTTCTTCGCTCCGGAGCGGATGGACCGCCCCGACCTCTACCGCACCGAGGAGACCGAGACGGTGCTGGCGCTGAAGGCTGAGACGCACAACTTCCCCACCACCGTGGAGCCCTTCAACGGCGCTGCCACCGGCTCCGGCGGCGAGATCCGCGACCGGCTCGCCGGGGGTAAGGCATGCCTGCCCCTCGCCGGTGCGGCGATCTACATGACGCCCTACACCCGGCTCGACAAGTCGCGCCACTGGGAAAGCGCCATCACCGCCCGCCCCTGGCTCTACCAGACGCCGCAGGAGATCCTGACGAAGGCGAGCAATGGGGCTTCGGACTTCGGAAATAAGTTTGGCCAGCCCTTGATCGTCGGTTCGCTCCTCACCTTTGAGCACCAAGAGGGTAGCGAGATATGGGGGTACGACAAGGTGATCATGCTCGCCGGCGGTGTCGGTCTGGCACGGAAGCGCGATGCCGAGAAGGGGCACGCCGAGGACGGCGATGCCATCGTCGTGATGGGGGGAGACAACTACCGGATCGGTATGGGTGGTGGCGCCGTCTCGTCGGTCAATACCGGCAGCTACGCCGACGCCATTGAGCTCAATGCGATCCAGCGCTCCAATCCTGAGATGCAGAAGCGGGTCGCCAACGTCATCCGCGCCATGGCGGAGGGGAAGCGCAATCCGATCATCTCCATCCACGACCACGGCGCCGGAGGGCATCTCAATTGCCTCTCCGAGCTGGTGGAGGAGACCGGCGGTGAGATCGACATCGACCGCCTACCGATCGGTGACCCGACGCTCTCCGACAAGGAGATCCTGAGCAATGAGTCGCAGGAGCGTATGGGCATCCTGATCCATAAGGAGGACCTCGAGGGCGTGCG
>NZ_CAKRLH010000239.1 GCF_934359325.1 uncultured Porphyromonas sp. | reverse complement strand
AGTCCACCTTGGCACTGCTCTTGAGGATCACGTCGTGGGCCCCACCCTCGGTGATCGAGGTCTGAGAGACGACCGTGACCTTAGAGTGCTTGCGGAGATGCTCTAGGGTGGTCGACCCACAGCTGCACATCGTCGCCTTGATCTTATTGATCGTAGACTCAAGGCTATCCTTCATCTCTCCGGCGTAGGGGACATAGCTGTCCACTCCCTCCTCAAACTTCATCTGACCCAGCACCGGCGCCTTGTCGCCGTCGTCGTACCGCTGCCAGTTCTTAGCACGATTGGAGCCCTCACCCCAGTACTCCTTGACGTAATTGCCATTGATCTTAAGGAGGCGACCGGGACTCTCATCGAAGCGAGCGAAGTAGCGACCCATCATCAGGAAGTCCGCCCCCATAGCGAGGGCCAGAACCATATGATAGTCGTGCACGAGACCGCCATCGGAGCAGATCGGGATGTACTCGCCCTTCTCCTCCAGCCACTTATCTCGAGCAGCGGCTACGTCAATGACCGAGGTGGCCTGACCTCGTCCGATACCCTTCTGCTCACGAGTGATGCAGATCGAGCCACCTCCGATACCGACCTTGATGAAGTCGGCACCTGCAGCGGCGAGGTAATTGAAGCCATCCGCATCGACCACATTACCAGCACCTATGGGGAGATCGGGGTAATTGCTCTTCACCCACTTCAGCGCATCCGCCTGCCACTCGGAGAAGCCGTCCGAGGAGTCGAGGCAGACGACGTCCACACCCGCCTTCACCAGAGCCGGTACCCGCTCCTTGTAGTCGCGGGTATTGATGCCGGCACCGACGAGGAGCGTCTTCGTCTCCTTGTCCGAGAGCTCATTGGGATTAGCGTGGTGGCTGTCGTAGTCCTTGCGGAAGACGAGCGAGCAGAGGTGGTTCGACTTATTGATGATCGGGAGGGTGTTCAGCTTCGCGTCCCAGATCACATCGTTTGCTTCCGAGAGCGTGATCCCCTCGTACCCAGTGGTGAGCTTATCGAATGGGGTCATCATATCCCTCACCTTGGTATCGAAGGGCGTCACCCCGATGCGGTAATCCCGTGTGGTGAGCATACCGAGGAGCTTGCCATTGGGCTTGCCGTCATCAGTCACTGCGATGGTGGAGTGCCCGGTCCGCTTGATCAGGTCGAGTGCATCCTGCAGCGTATGGTCGGGTGTAAGGTTGGAGTCGCTCTGGACAAATCCGGCCTTAAATTTCTTCACCCTCCGCACCATCTCCGCCTCATCCTCGATGGGCTGAGAGCCGTAGATGAAGGAGAGTCCCCCATTCTGCGCCAGTGCGATCGCCAGCCGGTCATCTGAGACCGCCTGCATAATCGCCGAGACGAAGGGGATATTGAGGTGAAGGGAGGGCTCCTCGCCCTTCTTATGCTTCACGAGAGGAGTCCGGAGACAGATGTTATCCGGGGTGCAGTCGCGTGTAGTAAGTCCGGGGATAAGGAGATACTCACCGAAGGTATGGGAGATTTCGCTGGTAATGATGGCCATGATAGTCTATGCTATGTATTCTGTGTCGTCCAACGGATGTAGATCCTGCACAAAGGTACCCCTTTTCCATTTATTATATCTCACCTCTGCCATCTCCCGTAGATCCAGCCGTAGAGCGCACCGACGAAGAGGGCGCCTCCGGCGATGTTGCCGAGGGTGACCGGGAGGAGGTTGTCGAAGAGGAGCTGGGAGAGACTCACCTCAGCGCCATACATCATGCCAGTGGGTATGTAGTACATATTGGCGATAGAGTGCTCGAAGCCCATCACCACAAAGGCCATCACCGGACACCAGAGCCCTATCATCTTACCGGACATGGTGTCCGCCGCCGTCGCCAGCCAGATGGCGAGGCAGACAAACCAATTGGCTCCCACGCCACGGACGAAGGCTTCACCCCAGGAGAGCGAGGCCTTTGTCTCCGCAGTGGTGCGGATAAAGGAGCCAAAGGCCTCAGGCTCCATAAGTCCTGTGAGGTAGACGAGGAAGTAGTCCCAGAAGAGTGCGCCGAGGAAGTTGGCACACCAGACCACTCCCCAATTGAGCAATACACGCCCCCATCGTACTTTACCCTGCATCGTCGCCGGTACCAACACGGCACAGTTGCCGGTAAAGAGCTCCGCCCCCGCAATGACGACGAGGATGATGCCGAGGGGGAAGAAGAAGCCGCTCAGGAGCTTAGGCAGCACCGGATTGCCTGCTGCAGCAGCACCAAAGCCACCGCCAGCCAGGGTCGCCAGAGTCCCTCCCATGGCGATATAGACACCGGCGAGGAAGCCGAGGAGCACCATATTAATAAGAGAGAG
>NZ_CAKRLH010000238.1 GCF_934359325.1 uncultured Porphyromonas sp. | reverse complement strand
CTCCTCCGCCTGCCTGCCGTGCCGATGACACCGAGGCTGAGCGACACGAGGGTCAATTTCTTCCTCACGGAGAAGGACATCCTCCGGAGCGACAATCACCAGATCGAGACGGTCAATTTCATCCGTCGCTGGCGGCTCGAGCCGGTCGATATGGAGGCTCTCAAGAGGGGCGAACTGACCGAGGTCAAGAAGCCCATCGTCTACTACGTCGATGACAACTTCCCCGAGCGCTGGAGAGCCGGGATCAAGGCCGGTGTGCTGAGGTGGAATAAGGCCTTCGAGCGCATCGGGCTGAAGGACGTCGTGCAGGTGAGAGACTTCCCCAAGGACGACCCGGAGTTTGACCCCGACAATCTGAAGTACTCCTGCATCCGCTACGTCCCGGTCGGCATCGAGAATGCCATGGGGCCCTCCTGGTACGATCCCCGCACCGGCGAGATCATCAATGCCTCCGTCATGGTCTACAGCAATGTGATCAAGACACTCAATAACTGGCGCTTCGTGCAGACGGCACAGCTCGACCCCGCAGTCCGCAGCAAGGTCCTCTCCGACTCCCTCCTCACAGAGTCGCTGGAGTACGTGATCGCCCACGAGGTGGGTCACACCCTCGGTCTGATGCACAATATGGCTGCCTCAGCCGCCTACTCCATCGACTCGCTCCGGTCTCCCTCTTTTACCCACAAGTACGGCACCACGCCCAGCATTATGGACTATGCGCGGTGGAATTATGTGGCCCAGCGAGAGGATGAGGGGGTCTCCCTCGACCCGCCCTTCCTTGGTGCCTTCGACTACTACGCCATCGAGTGGGGGTATAAGGTCTTCCCGGAGCTGGAGGACAATTTCTTTGCCGAGAGCAAGGAGCTCCAGAAGTTTGTCTCCCGCCATGAGGGCGACCCGATCTACCGCTACGGCGTGCAGCAGGTGGAGAGCCGCCTCGACCCGTCTGCCATCGAGGAGGATCTGAGTGATGACCCGATACGTGCCGGCGAACTGGGGATGCGCAACCTGATGTACATCACCGAGCACCTCGACGAGTGGATCACCGATGACCCGGGAGCTGAGCACCGGGGCGAGCTCTATGAGCAGATCCTGGCGCAGGCATACGGGTACTACCACAATATCTTTATGATGGTCCCCGGCATCATCCTCCAGCAGACGAGCGAGTCCTCCGGCATACCGAGGCATCAGGTGCTACCTAAGGAGCGGCAGCGTCAGGCAGCCCTCTGGCTCATAGAGCATGCGGAGGACTTCCGCAAGCTCGGGCTCGAGGAGCTGGTGGGACACATCCCCTACGCTTCCCTCCGCCCCTTTGACCTCGTGCAGCAGGATCTCCTCAAGATGACGATGCTCAATACCGGTAAGCTCGCCATCTCCTACTACTTCGACCCCGACTCCTACTCCCCCATGGAGTATCTGGAGGATGTCTACAGCCATATCTTTGGCCCGACTCTGCGTGGCGCCTCGCACCTCAGCGAGACAGAAATCGCCCTGCAGGACGCCTTTGTCCGCTACCTCAATGCCTCACTCCAGTATGGGCTGCAGAATGTCTACCCCGTCGGGCTCAAGTCTGACGCCCTCAGTCTGAGCTATAAGGCTGACAAGACTGTCTGCAATCACGCTGGCGAGGAGAATGGGCTGCTTGGCTTCGGCAACGGCAACGGCTTCCCGGAGCACCTCTGGGCGCAGACCGTCAATATGACCAGCGACTACACTCTGAGCCACGCTCTGAAGGTACGGGACCTGCTCAAGCGGACCATCCCTCGGACGAGGGATGCCAACCTCCGCGCTCACTACCGACTCCTCCTCGGACGGCTCGATAAGTCACTCGAGAAGTGATGGGAGGAGAGCGGGTAAATGGCTAACTTTGCTGAGAACCTTAGTAACCAAGTAGAAATAAAACCATTATGAGAGCAAATGAGATCAGCAGCGGCCTCTGCCGCTTAGGACGGTACATCGGCGACGAGTCCATGGAGGGAGGCTGCAAGGCCCTCGTCCTCATGGGCGCCCTGGGTGGGGCTGCCATCACCTCCATCGCCTTTATCATCGGAGGCGCACTAAGCGACAGGGACTAAGCTCCACGATAGACAGAGGGCGGTGATCGGTTCGTAGGACCGGTCACCGCCCTCTGTCTGCTCAGCCACAGATACGATCAGATCACACCAGATTGGCAGTCAGCAGGTAGCGACCGCCTATTTCTTTTACCGGTATTAGTGTCAACTATTACCGGTATTAGTGTCGACTAATACCGACTTTAGTTTTGCCGAATACCGGTATTAGTCTGAGGGGCGTCCGGATAAGATTTGAATTAACCCTCTAAAGAGTTACCTTT
>NZ_CAKRLH010000237.1 GCF_934359325.1 uncultured Porphyromonas sp. | reverse complement strand
GGATCCTTGACGAGGTCGACTATCTTTACTCTTTTCATAAGGTTTTCTTATCTGCTTACTCAAATGCTCCCATCTTAAGGTTATCCACCTCCTCCTGTGTCAGGTAGCGCCACTTACCACGACCGAGATTCTTCTTCGTAAGTCCGGCGAAGTAGACCCGGTCGAGCTTCACTACACGGTAGCCCAGTGCCTCAAAGAGTCGGCGAACGATGCGGTTGCGACCTGAGTGGATCTCAATACCCACCTGAGTGTGATCCTCATCGGTGACGTAGCTGATCGCATCAGCATGCATCTCGCCGTCCTCAAGCTCGATACCATCTGCCAGCTTTTGCATATCCTCGGGAGAGACCTCCTTGTCGAGCCAGGCGTGGTAGATCTTCTTCTTCTCAAAGGAAGGATGGACCAGCTTCGCTGCCAGTTCTCCATCATTGGTGAGCAGCAGGACCCCAGTCGTATTGCGGTCGAGCCGCCCCACTGGATAGATGCGCTCCTTTGCGGCTGTACGCACGAGATTGACCACCGTCATCCGCTCCTGCGGGTCATCCGACGTGGTGACGCAATTGCGTGGCTTATTGAGGAGCACGTAGACTTTATTCTCAGGCTTGACCTCCTGACGATTGACCTCCACGCGGTCATTGATGGTCACCTTAGTGCCAAGAGTTGTCACCGGAGCACCGTTTACCAGAACGGCACCGGCTGCGATCAGGTCATCCGCCTCACGACGAGAGCAGACACCCGAGTTGGCGATATACTTATTGAGTCGGATCGGCTCATCGGCACTGATCTCAGGCTGATCGTATGTAGGCTGTACAGGCTTTCTCCTTTGACCTTTGGCGGACTGGCGGGGGGAGCCGGCTCCTCTGGGACGATTGTTCTTGGATCCGAAATTTCTTTTTGTATCACGGCGACCGCCACCGTCCTGCTCATCATACGATCTCCGGGATCTCTGTCCGTACGAGGGTCGATCACCCTGATCACGACGGTAGGGACGTCCCCCCTGCTGGCGACGCTGGCTCTGATCATTGTCATAAGAGCGGTAGCCAGACCGATCTCTGCCAGTGCGATCCTCTTCGCGGGCATCTACTCTCCGACGGAAGCGTGCTCCCTCACTCGCACCGCCATCCTCTCCGGAGTCACCGTAGTGCCTGCGATTGCTCTCAAATCTCTGCTTGTACCTAGCCCTGTAGTCGGTGTCCGGCTCTTCGCGTCGATAGTCGACATCAATGGAGCCGCCGTCACGACGGTCATATGAGCGGGATCCCCTGTAGGAGTCATAGCTGTCCAAGCCGTCATTCCTGTCTCTCCGGAGGTCCTGCGATGAGGAGGGTACCTCCTCAGGACGCATCTCTCTGATACGACGTCGGCGTCTCATGCCAGGCTGCTGGTCATCATCGGCGGAGCTGTATCTGCTGCGAAAATCCGATCGTTCACGGTCAGCATAGCCCCTACGCGAAGCAGGGTAACGCTCATCGAAGCGATCCGTAGGATCTGTATCTTGCATAGACCCTCTATCCATGTAGTCGTCTTTATTCATTATAGACTTCTCTATCTCCCTCACGGGAGGGTGACGCAGCCTCACGGCTGCATGTACTGTAAATAGCTAATATTTAACGGTGTAAAGGTACGAAGAATTGGTCACTTACTATATACACCCGTATAGTTTCGCGGAGTGATCTTCTTCATCTCCTCCTTCACCTCCGGGCTCACATCGAGATGATCGATGAAGTCCTCCAGATGCTCTCGGGTAAGTTTTTCATTGGTGCGAGTGAGCTTCTTCAGCGCCTCATAGGGCTTTGGATAGCCCTCTCGACGAAGTATTGTCTGCAGCGCCTCCGCTACGACCGGTAGTGCATCGTCTAAGTCTGCAAGTATGGTCTCCTCATGGAGGATCAGCTTATCCATCCCCTTGAGGATGGAGGAGAAAGCGGTCATCATATGAGCCACCGGCATACCGAGGTTACGCATCACGGTAGAGTCGGTGAGATCCCTCTGCAGACGGGAGATCGGGAGCTTGTGCGCCAGGTGCTCTAAGTAAGCCACCGCGATACCGAGGTTGCCCTCAGCATTCTCGAAGTCGATGGGATTGACCTTATGGGGCATAGCTGAGGAGCCCACCTCGCCCTCCTTGATCTTCTGCTTGAAGTACTCCATCGAAACATACATCCAGATGTCCCGGCAGAAGTCTATCAGGATCGTCGAGATCCGCTTGAGACCATCCAGGAGCGCCGCAAGGTTGTCGTAATTAGAGATCTGGGTCGTATACTCCTCCAGTCCCATGCCCAGGTGATGAGCAAAGTGATTGGCAAAGTTACGCCAGTCGATCTCGGGGAAAGCGACATGATGGGCATTCATATTACC
>NZ_CAKRLH010000236.1 GCF_934359325.1 uncultured Porphyromonas sp. | reverse complement strand
AAAGGGGGGATGGGGGCGGGGGACTCTCGCCAAACTTTTTCCTCTAGTGTTGCACTTCGAAGTTGAACCTAGGCTCTCACGTCCTATAGCACGACGTAATACGATACAGTAAGACTATTGAAAAAACCTCCAAGAGAGCCGAGGCTCTCTCGGAGGGTACGATCAGGGCGCAATCACATCCCGAGTTGATTCGAGTCTGCACCCTAACCGTATTGCAAATGTACGGATAGTGTAAGTCCCTCTCAAATGAGTCATCCCTGCGGAAATACTGAGCTCTGCGGCTGCGGGGGTCCCGAGGGGTCTCCGACATTCTTGGTGCATTGCCGTCTGATATGATGTTTCGTGCCATAGGGATCCCGCATACAGTGTAGATGTGCTAATTATCACACTGACTACCAGTCGAGCATCACACTTTCTTACGAGCAAAGGTCTCTGACCAGAAAATAGACGTCGATCTACTCAGTGAATCCTCAGGCACACGAGTCAACTTTATCAGTATAATAACCCTCAACCATGTCAACTAATCTCAGGAGATGACAGGGCGGACGGACGAGAGATACACGCGTGAGACCCCTCTCCTCAGGGATATTACTATTACCGGTATTAGTTTGGCGCTTCATTAGACGACTGGTTTTGGTACAAAAAAAGGACAGATGGCGATGTCTGACCGCCATCTGTCCTTTAGAGAGATGTATCGTAAATCGATCGATTAGTCCTCCTTCTTGATATTGGGCAGCTCGAGACCGAGATTATTCTTGCGGTCGTAGGCCTTGAGGTAGAGGCTCAGGAAGAGAGCCAGTACGCCGAAGGATGTGAAGATCAGCATCGCTGGGGTGTAATTGAGTGCCTGTCCAGCCACGGCACCGGGATTGGTCTTGTCGAGGACGTTACCGATGATCATCGGGACAGTCATTAGTCCGATATTCTGGATGAAGAAGGTGGCGGAGTAGGCGGACCCGAGTACCTTGGCGTCGATCACCTTAGGCATGCTGGGCCAGAGGGCGGCAGGTACGAGTGAGAAGGAGATGCCGAGGAGTACGATCGCACCGATGGCGATCCCAAAGGAGAGCTTATCCGTCGTGAAGGGATAGAGGGCAAAGATCCCGTGGCAGACGATCATCAGGATCGAACCCAGGATCAGCATCGTGGCACCCTTGCCCTTCTTGTCGAGGTAGAGTCCCAGGAAGGGCGTGATGACCATCGCTCCGATGGGGAAGAGGCTGAAGATACTTGATGCCGTCTCTGTACTCAGACCGAGATTGCTCTCGAGCATATTGGTCGCATACTTCTGGAAGGGGAAGATGGCGGAATAGTAGAGGACACAGAGCAGTGCCACGATCCAGAAGGTCTTGAGACCAAAGACCTTGCCCAGGTCCTTAAACTTAAAGGGCTCCTCGTCCTCAACGATATGGACGCTCTCCTGCTTGTCCAGCTTGCGGTCCAGCACTCCGTATACGAGGTAGAGGAAGAGGCCGATCACCAGCAGGATGAAGACAAAGAGTACCGGCGCCTGTACCGCCTCGATGCCCTGGGCGGTGGTCATATTGGGACCAAACTTCTCCACCATCGCATTGTAGATACGAGGTGACGACTGGAAGACGGCGAATACACCCAGTCGGGCTACCGCCATCTCGACACCCATCGCCATAGCCATCTCCTTCCCCTGAAACCACTTCACAATGGCTCGCGATACGGTCACACCGCCCATCTCGGTCCCCATGCCGAAGATGGCGAAGCCGGCGCAGGCGAGTGCAGCCGAGGGAGGAAAGTTGGGTGCTATGTGCGACACCGTACTGTAGAGGAAGCCTCCGTCGTGGAAGGTATTGCTGAGCGCATAGACCTTGATACCCGCTCCCAGTACCATCAGCGATCCGGAGAGGATGGCGGTGAAGCGCACACCCATCTTGTCGAGGATGATACCGGCAAAGATCAGGAAGAGGCAGAAGACATTGATAAAGAATTCGCTCCCCGCATAGGTGCCAAAGACCGACGAACTCCAGCCGAGATTCTGATCCAGCTGGGTCTTTAGCGGTGATAGCACGTCGACGAACATATAGGCGAAGAGCATCGTCAGTGCGATCATGATCAGGACGCCCCACCGGACGTACCACTTGTCTCGGAGGGTCTCTCCGTGCGGCATCGTTGCTTGTGCCGTCTCTACTGTACTCATTAGAGATTCTGTTTATTGGTTATGATAATAGTATCACTCCCCCTCCTTCCCGTCTTGGCAAATGTAAGGAAAAAGATTTCTTTTCGCTCCATTTGCTCGCATAAAAACAGGGCCGTAGATTCAAGGACGAAGTGCAACAGGGAGGAAGAACGGGGCGAAAAGTTTGAAAGGGGAGATGTAGTCATGTTT
>NZ_CAKRLH010000235.1 GCF_934359325.1 uncultured Porphyromonas sp. | reverse complement strand
CCGTATACTGAGGGATAAGGGTGAAGGTGCTCTTCTCGCCCTTCACGACGATGCTCTCCTCCATAGAGACGGTCGTCCGGACCTTGCCGAGGCGATCGGACTGATAGGCGAGGCCCGCTGTGAAGGAGACCTGGTACTTGCCCTCGAGGAGCTTCTGCCGGAAGGTGGCGGACTCAGGCCTGAGGGCGATCTCTTTGCCGTCCTGGCTACCCTTGATCGTCACTTGGAGGTCGCTGTAGGTAGCGTCCTTGAGACCGACAGGTGCCTCTATGGTGAAGGCACACTCGCTCTCAATGGCGGGTTTACGGTTCTCCTCAGGCTTACAGCCTACGAGGAGGACGGAGAGGAGGGCGACGAGGGCCCAGAGGTGATGAAGTTGTTTCATGATCATTTTATACTTGAGATTACAAAATGGGTCTATAGGGTTAGCTGGATCTCTACCAGCAGGGAGTGACGGAGCGAGGAGGGGAAGTGGTCGAGCCGATAGCGACCGCCCACCTCGAGTCCCCAAGAGGGCTTGAGCGGCATAGGGAGGTGGTACCTGGGTGCGATGCTGAGGCTGAGACACCTCGCTGTAGCGGACCGATAGCTCTGCCGGAGATGAGCCGTCACCGACTCCTCCATCTCTGCCATGGGAAGCGTGAGTAGACCGACAGCCTCGGGGGCATAGCCCACCTCAAGGGAGAGAAGGCCGTAGCTCCGCTCACAGCGATGGGAGACCTCTCCATAGAGGACCGCACGCCAACGGTCGAGACGAAGCTCCTTCTCCGGCTCGAGTACCCTCGTCCGGAGATGAAGATAGGCCACCTCGGGCCGTACAAGCCAGTGCCAGCCCGGATATCGATAGGCAGCATCGCCGAGAGAGAAAGAGAGCTTTCCCTCCACGGTGCCGCAGTGAAAATTGGCATTGTACCCCACGACGGGATAGGTCCCAGCCTTAGGTTCGCCTACGATATGCTCTACTCCGGAGCGGCTCTCGACACTTGCCTCGAGATCGAGTGCACCCATGAGTGTCCCCACCCGGTGCTGGTAGCCGATACATAGCTTCCCCTGATGATCGGCATAGTGATGGATCGGCACTTCATTCATATCACTCACCGCCTGCTCCAGGTGTCTATACCGGTAGCCAAGAAGAGCTCGCACGCCCTCGTCGGCGCTCCGGGGCAGGAGGTGGAGTGCAGCCCCGAGCGACCGACCACGATAGTGGAGAGAGGGCTCATTGGTATCAAACCTCCGGAAGCTGCCCCCGAGACCACTCATCAACCGCTGGAGACTGCCTCCGATAGGGCTATAGATCGCCACCCCACTCCGCTGCTTGTAGAGCCCATAGTCGAGAGAGAGTCCCACTTCGTAGGAAGCGACCGGGAGAGAAATCCCGGTGGAGAGGCGTAGATCTGAGACGATACTCCGAGGTCTCGGATCCACCGCGCGGTACTCCTGCTGAGAGCGGTAGTACATCTCCCCCGCTAGTCGGATCCGGTAGAGCTGATGGCTGTAGCCTCCACCGAAGGTATACCTCTCCAGCGACAGGTCTCCGCCCTTCTCGTCAGCCATGATGTAGGGGTAGAGCCGATCGTAGTCAGAGGTACTGCGCCACTTCACCTCTTTCACACGCCCATTGGCATAGTCGGCATAGCCCCAGAGGTGCTCCCTTGTCGACGGGAGGAGATAGGTCATCGCCCGGAGCCGCACAATGCTCTCGCCCCGTCCTCGTTCATCATAGAGCGTCTCTGTCTCGGTACGCCCTTCGTATCGAGCAGCAAAGGAGGAGAGGGAATTGCGGTACTGCCTATGATGGAGTGCCACCTGATCAGTGTAGCGGAGCCACAGCTGTTGCCAGGCGATCGTGCGCTCGTAGGATCGGGCGGCCACGCTAAGCGTATCCGCAGCGTGTGCATTCATCACGACCGTTAGGACGAGGGGAAGAAGGAGAAGGCGTCTCATAGCATCCGGAGCATTTTGATCCTACAGGTCTCCTCCTTGTCCAGAAAGAGCCGCTCAGTAGCCGACCCTCTGATCCAGACCGTCTCGCCGCTCTCCAGGAGGAGCGTCCCCTCCACCCGGACATCGTAGAGTCCGCGGTAGAGCTCGTCCGTATGGGTAGAGGTGGTGACGGAGTTGCGGGTGGTGGTACGGCGGGTATTGAGATTTTCCCACTCGATCTTATAACTCCGGCGGACCACGGGAGAGGGGGCGCTGTAGTCCAGCTGGAGCGTCACGTGGCTCATCACGTCGGGACGCTCCGGCTGGTGGCAGGCGGACAGCCCCACGAGGAGCAGGAGTACGATTAGAGTCTGAATCTTTGTCATAGAGTGATCATCATTTCCATACCGAAGTAGGGGGTCTGATTGCGCCGGATCACGAAG
>NZ_CAKRLH010000234.1 GCF_934359325.1 uncultured Porphyromonas sp. | reverse complement strand
ACCTTCTTCCCCAGGGGAGTTCCCTTCTTGATCTCTGCACGCAGGAGATCCCCTGTGGAGATGTGATTGAGGTTGTAGTGCTCCTTGATGTGTGCACTCTGAGTACCCTTGCCGGAGCCGGGAGCCCCGAATATGATGATATTTAGCATGATTATATATTGAGAGATTGATTCTTCTTCCGGAGGGACTCCTCATCGACCACGAAGATGTCATTGAGCATCCGTCCGAAGCCATTGTAGTCCAGTCCGTGACCCACGATAAAGTCATCCGGGATCTCCTTCCCCACATAGTCCAGCTCGAGAGATGCATCCTTGTGTGCATTGGGCTTATCGAGCATGACAGCTATACGCACCTCCTCGGCACCTCGGGAGAGGTAGAGTTTCTTAATTTCCGTCAGGGTAAACCCGGTGTCCACGAGATCCTCCAGCACCACCACGACGCGTCCCTTGACATCAATCTGAGGAGCCATCACCTCTGTGAGCCGGCCCGTGGAGTGCATACCCGAGTAAGAGCTGTACTTCGCAAAGGCCATCTCGTAGGGCTTGTCTAGCAGATGAGCAATGTCAGAGCCAAACATAAATGCTCCGTTGAGGATACAGACAAAGAGCGGATCTCTGTCTCCCACGTCCGCGATGATCTCCTTGGCAACTCTCGCTATGTGAGGGTGCAGCTCCTCCTGTGACAGATAGGGCTTAAATGTCAGCCCATCCACCTCTATTGACTTCATGATCTACGTTCCTGAGATTAAAAAACAAATTTACCATAAAGTATGTGCTTATGCCACCTCCGCAATCAAAATATCGTCAGAAAGTCTCGCATCAGCTCCGCATATCGGTCGCTGTAACCTTCACTTGAGGAAATCGTCAGCTGCTCCTCTGTGCAGTCGCTCTTCTCTCCTCGAGTCCATAGTCCGATGACTCGCTTGCAAGCCTTGCCTGCCACGGTCTGGATGAGACAACGGTGAATCATCTCCAGCCCGTAGGATGATGCTGCGTGATCGTAAAGGGGTAGCTGGCTCGATGGTAAAACCACTGCGATGTACCCCCTCGGCGACAGCAGCTCTGAGGAGATCCCGAAGAATACCTCCGGGGGCAGCGTCCCGCTGTGTCGGGCGATCTGCCGCCGCTCATCCCAGGGGAGGTAGCTCCCATTGTGGTAGGGTG
This sequence comes from uncultured Porphyromonas sp., assembly GCF_934359325.1. Taxonomy (GTDB): domain Bacteria; phylum Bacteroidota; class Bacteroidia; order Bacteroidales; family Porphyromonadaceae; genus Porphyromonas_A. The sequence continues at coordinate 1,219 of NZ_CAKRLH010000234.1, read as the reverse complement.
GGTTGCTGACGATCAGGTCGTAACTGTCGGTCAGGTCCTCCGCTCTAAATAAGCCATAGTCCCCCTCGGTAAGCTGAAGCCGGGATGAGAAAGGAGAGTGGGAGAAATTGCGCCTTGCAGTCTCTGCTGCTCCATGATCGATCTCGATAGCATAAACCACTGCGGAGGGAAACTTCTGAGCCAGCATGAGTGCAATGACCCCCGTTCCGGTCCCCACGTCGAGGATCAGCCGAGGCTGGATATGCCTCTTCAGCAGCCACTCGATGGTGTAAGCACCCAGTACGGTGCCATCTGTACCCACCTTCATGGCTGCTTCGCCCTGCTCGAGCTCGAAGCCCTTCATGCGGAAGACGGACATAAGCTATTCTTCTGGCGAGAATTAGAAGTGGAAAGCACCCCGGACCTTATCTACAAGATCCGTTTTTTCCCAGGCAAAGAGCTCCACCTCCTTAGTGAGCGTCCGACCATTCCCATCCGTAAAGGACTTCGTCGCCACTCGCGGTGTGCGGCCGATATGCCCGTAGGCAGAGCTCTCCCTGTAGATCGGCGCCTCTAAGTGAAGTGACTTAATGATGTGATAGGGTCTGAGGTCGAAGAGAGAGGACAGCATCGAGGCGATCTCGCCATCAGTCTCACGTACTCTGCTCCTGCCGTAGGTATCCACATAGATGCTCACAGGATCTGCCTGACCGATGGCGTAGGCGACCTGGATCTTGATCTCATCGCTCACCCCGGCGGCAACCAGGTTCTTGGCGAGGTATCGAGCCGCATAAGTAGCGGACCGGTCCACCTTACTAGGATCCTTACCGCTGAAAGCCCCGCCTCCATGAGCAGCCCGACCGCCATAGGTGTCTACGATGATCTTGCGCCCTGTCAGACCTGTATCCCCGGCGGGACCACCGAGGACAAAGCGCCCGGTAGGATTGATCAGATACCTGACCTGATCATCGAGGAGATTCTGGACCTTAGAGCTGTACTTCTCGATCAGCCTCGGGATCACAATACGTCGGACATCCTCTGAGATCTTCTCCTGCATCAGTCGGTCAGCTTGTGCCTGGCTCATCCCATCATGCGGCTTTACGAAGTCATCATGCTGTGTGCTGAGGACGATGGTATTGACGCGCTTAGGGGTGCGGTCCATATTATACTCCAGTGTCACCTGTCCCTTAGCATCAGGACGAAGGTAGGGCATAAGGTCCGGCTCCTCCTTGCGGATCTG
>NZ_CAKRLH010000233.1 GCF_934359325.1 uncultured Porphyromonas sp. | reverse complement strand
GTCATCTGTCCGCGACCAATACCGGCGCAGACATTGGAGAGACGATAGTTGTACCCGATGGCGGTATGGTGGTAGTAGGGATAGGCATCGCGCGCCTGAGTGGCATACCACATGACCTCTCTCGCGTCTGCCTCGGAGCGACAGATCAGCGCCCCTCCGCCCGAGGTGGTGATCATCTTATTTCCATTGAAGGAGAGGACGCCAAACCTCCCGAAGGTGCCCAGCACCTGACCATCGTAGCGGGAGCCCATCCCCTCGGCGGCATCCTCCACCACCGGGATACCGTACTTATCGGCTATCGCCATGATCTCGTCGATCCGGTAGGGCATACCATAGAGAGCCACGGGGACGATCGCCTTAGGGTACCGTCCGGTCTGCTCCTTGCGGTCCAGGATCGCCCGCTCCAGCAGAGCCGGATCCATATTCCAGGTCTCCCGCTCTGAGCCAACAAAGATCGGCTTGGCACCCAGGTAGGTGATCGGGTGAGAGGAGGCGCAGAAGGTGAAGCTCTGCACCAGCACCTCGTCTCCGGGACCCACGCCGCAGCCGATCAGTGCCAGGTGAACCGCTGCAGTACCCGCAGACAGACAGACCACACGCCGATCCAGTGAGGCGGAGTCGTACGACTTGCTATTGACAAACGCCTCCAGATCTTTCTCAAAGGCATTCACATTCGGGCCCATCGGCACCACCCAATTGGTGTCAAAGGCCTCCTTCACATACTTCTGCTCCAGCCCCTCCTCACTCATATGAGCGAGGCAGAGGTAGATCATCTTTCTCTCTTCCGACATACTATCATTAACCACTCTGCTGTTACTTCACTCCCTCTCTGATATATATATTAAGCCTCATCGGCTCCCTCACGGCTGGCAGTGGGGCGAGGCTCACGGGATAGCGCGCGACTGGTCATCGCAGAGGAGTCGATGGCGCGGAGCGCAATGTCTCGGACCGTCTCCTCTGAGGTGGAGACCTTGAGCTCCTCCTTCGGATTCTCTAAGCTCTTCTTCTGTACCCCATCCAGCAGTGCTTTGTAGGCCTCCAGCATTTCCTTCTTCGTATTGGACATGCTGATCTGCGCTCTTTCCTCACTCATATTGCTACCTGTCTTGATGGTTTATCTACGACGATCCCTTTACAAAGGTAATGAAAAAAGAATGTACGCTCCTTCTATCACTGCTCCATCATGCGAAATGTCGGACGACCCTTTTTGTACTAACACTGGGTGTTGGTGGAGTGTCAGTGGAGGGGAAAAGAAAGGGCGTTCCTCGGGGGTCTAGACCGTTTCACCAACACTTTCCACACCCTTCCTCATCATCCTTTACAGCATTTCATCAAGTCTATCTCTCTAAGGGTATAGTAGGATGAGAGGAGCGGGTGGCGGGGGCTTGCCGAGAAGCATCCGGGAAGCCTACGGAAATGCCTCCATCTCTCAGAGTTTTCTCTAATACCGGTTGATGAACTTGTAGATTAGCATAAAATCAAGGAGTAACATCGGCAAGATAACTGCCGATATTACTCCTCATTGAGTGTATGACAAAGGGGACTTAGAAGAGGAGACTGTAGGAGAGGGCGGCGTAGAAGAGGCCGTAGTTATTCTTATTATTGTACGTATAAGCCTCAGGATGGATCACCGCTTCATCACCTGACCACCTGAAGAGATAAGCATCCATAGCACCGCCCTTAAGCTCCACAGCTGAGTGTGTGGTGCAGCGGTACCTGACGCCGCAGCCCAGCTTGAGACCCAAGCCCCATGCCTGAGCCTTGCCGTAGTCTTTGGAGTCGGTAAGGGTGGTGTAGACATTGGAGGCGTGTGCTGCACCCAGGGTGGCGTAGGTGAAGAGCTCCATCCTATTCATAATAAAGGGGTGGTAGTCCACCACATGGATTCCGAATAGATCCACTGCTGCCTCGCTTAGGAGCGAATGACTCTGAAGATTAGCCTCCATAGAGATATTGGACCACTCAAGCCCTACCGTGGTGGCACGATCCCTGAGGCGGTAGCCAAGTGAGAGCCCCATAATAGGTCTCATACCTCTGTAGGCCACTGCATCGGCTCTTTGGATCGAGGCGAGTGATGCATCCGGTGTGGTCAGACCTGCACCCTGGGTAAGGGTGAGCTCGAAGGAGGGGACCCTGAAGTCATCCCGTGTCTGTGCTGCCGCCAAAGTTGGCAGTATTAGATAAGCGATTGCTGCTATCGCTAAAAGTTTTATTCTTCCAAATTGTTCCATAATACTCTACTGCTTAATGCTACAGATATGAACACATTCAGTTTATCCTTTTCTGAATTAGATATGATGATAGAATTATTTATTCAGTAAAGTTATGAAATTATGCCCAAGTAAACAACTCAGTACTAATGGCATGAGGAGAATAGACCTCTATAAGTATATATTAGATGGGTAAATAGTAAA
>NZ_CAKRLH010000232.1 GCF_934359325.1 uncultured Porphyromonas sp. | reverse complement strand
GGTCTGCATGGCTGTGTGATCTTAGAATAATACACTCGGACGGCGACGATAGTAGCTATTGTCCTCTCCGTAAAACATCTCCCTCAGCTCCGTCTCCGAGGCGTCAGGGTAGTACCGCCTGACATCGCTCACCAGTCGCTCCACCGGTCCGTCAGCATCAGCGATCACCCGCACGGAGATCGGGTAGCACATGTCAAAGCTATTCCACGAGCGAGAGATCTCGTGGGACTTATAGGTGGTCACGCCGTCAAAGGGTGGAGCCTGGTTGCCTCCGTTGGTCATGTATTTTCCAAAGAGGAATCGGGTGCTCTCCGCATTGCTCGGCTGTGTCAGGATGTGGGCGATGGAGACCTTGAGCTGGAAGAGGATGTCCGACTTCTTAAAGTTGATTATCCCCTTCATCCCCATCGGCTCCAGCGGGTACTGCCCGCCATCACCCTCCTCGTAGATCCCGCGGCGGAAGCGGAGGAGATTGACGATGTGTCCCGTCCGGATCCGTCCGAGGTCGTCCTGATCCTCAAGGACTGTCCCGAGAGACTCCTCCACAGGGTCGGTGTCGCGGTACTCGTAGTCAAAGATCTCCGGCGTGAGCTTATTGAGTGCATAGGAGTCAAGCGTCTTGTAGAGCCGGTAGTCCCTCCCTTGGTACCGGTAGGTCTCCTCCACACTCTTGGTAGAGGTGCGGCGCTCCGACTCGAGGGCCAGTGCGTAGTCGTACCGCAGACCATTGGGCTTATGACCCTCCGTTGGGACAAAGACATTTGCCTGCGACATACGGGTCGCTGGGAGTAGTCCCCCGCCGGCATCGGTCTCAAAGGTATAGCGATCGATGTAGAGGCTGTCCGGCGTCATGGGGAAGGCGATCGGCAGTCCGGCGAGGGAGTAATTGTCGATGGTGAAGAAGTGCTGGTGCACGAGGAGGGTCGAGTTGGGGTCATCGTAGCCGACGTCCCTCGGTGACTTACCCTCCATGGCGTGCCAGCGGGTGAATTGGTGGTTGATCAGCTGCCCATTCATGTCGTAGTACTTCAGCTCGAGCGCATAGCAGTACCTGCTGCTCTTCACCACATCGAAGTGCTCCCTCGGTGAGACGATCGTCATATTCCCGTCCTCATCCTTGGAGATCTTGATCTCTTGGTAGAGGGGCACCGGTGTGGGCTTTTGGTCATCGAGGTCGTAGGCGGTGAAGTAGTAAGGCTCATCGCTCACCTCCCCCGCCGGATCGGCGTGCCGCACCGCCAGTCTCAGGATGGCCTGCACGGTGTAGATCTGCTCGTGTCCCACCACCACGGTCTCGATGAAGGGGGCGGGCGCTTTCACTATCTTCTGCATCGTATCCTTGCAGCTCGTGAGAGCCAGGAGGAGGATAGCGATGCCGGGTAATATCTGTCTCGTCATATTCATTTTGCTTTAAAACTCTACTACGGTGCGGATCGTATACTTGGCTCCCATCGCGTGAGCAAAGAAGCGGAAGCGGTCGGTGTACTCCTTGTACAGCGCATTCAGCATATTGTCAGCCACCAGCATCAGCTTGACGCTTCGTCCGCCGGGGAGATCATACTTCAGCTCTGCATTGGCATTGAGGAGGAAGTAGGGGTCCGGGGAGTCAGGTGCCAGGTCTTTCTCCGGATCAAAGCGCACCTGCTTTGTCACATACTTACCGTCCAGCGTCACGTCGGCGTGCCACCTCCGCTCCTTGCCGAAGTCGATCCGGTAATTGGCACCCAGGCCATAGCGGTCCGATGGCATAAAGGGCAGCCAGCAATTCTGCGTGAGGTTGCGGGCGTTGATCCACTCACCGGTCATCTCTATCGAGAGACCGCTCAGCGGCTCCACCCTGACGAGGAGGTCCCCACCAAAGAGTCGGGCGTTGTCCTGACCGTAGATAAATTGCGGGTATTTCCCGCTCGGGTGGTTGTGGAAGCGTCTCGCCCCCTGCCCGATATTGTCGTAGATGTAGTTGTGCACGTACTGGAAGAAAGCACTCGGCTCGATCAGCAGCCACTCATTGCGGTAGCCCATCCCGAGGACCGGCTTCACGCCCACCTCCGGGAGGAGATCCTTATTTCCCACCACCCAGTAGGTGCCGTGGTGGAGACCGGTGGCGTAGAGCTCGTTGATATCCGGCGGTCTCCAGGCAAGCCCGACATTGAGCCGAACGTCATAGTTGTCGTTCAGTCTATAGTGCGCCGCCAGGCTGCCCGTGATGGCAGCGTAGACCTTAAAGTCCCTGTAGTACTTAAAGGAAGCGAGACTCGTGTAGCCATGCACGTCCATCGCCTTGTAGTCGTACCGCAGTCCTCCCGAGAGGTCGAGGCTGCCGAGCTTCATCTTGTGGATCACGAAGCCCCCGAGGGTCAGTGCGGCAAAGTTGGGGATAAAGGCGGGCTGCTTCGTCCCGGGGACATTGTAGTTGTACTGATAGCTGGAGCAGAGA
>NZ_CAKRLH010000231.1 GCF_934359325.1 uncultured Porphyromonas sp. | reverse complement strand
TCGGAGCAGGTCGAGGCTCTTGTCCGTGATCAAGTCGGTGACGTACCCCTTCTCCTTTACCGTATCATTGGGAGCGGTGATGAAGGCGGGATTGTAGTAGTCGCCCTGACCCGGCAGGATCTCCCAGTGGTCGAAGCCCTGTGGAAGGGAGTGGAGGTGCCACTTGCCGATGATGGCGGTCTGGTATCCTGCCGCCTGGAGCAGCTTGGGGAAGGTCTGCTGGTCGCCGTCAAATACACTGTGCTCGTTATTGGTGAAGCCGTTCTTATGCGAGTGCTTTCCAGTCAGGAGGCAGGCGCGGGAGGGTCCGGAGATGGAATTGACGACAAAAGCGTTGTCAAATCTCACTCCGTCCTCCTCGGCAAGCCGGTCGAGATTGGGCGTCTCGATCTCGCCACCATAGGCGGAGATCATCTGGGAGGTATGGTCATCGCTCTCGATGATCAGGATATTGTACCGAGTCGGGACCTCGTCCTTAGCCTTGGGGGCGCAGTCGGTAGGTAGTACGATGCCCGCGATGGCACCCAGCCCTGCTGCCGCCCGATAGGCGCTATTCTTCTTCATAAGTGGTTGTAATTGACGTTGAAAAACCGAGTGTCTATCTGCTGCGGAAGTCTCTCAGGATTAGGTCGGCGGTCTCGGCGGGGGTGTCGGCGGGCTGTATGGGGGTAATGGTAAGTCCTCGCCGCTCCATGCCGCGGATCCAGGTCATCTGACGCTTGGCAAACTGATGTATCGCCACCTCCAGGCGCTCTCGCATCTCCTCATAGGTGAGCTTACCGGTGACGTAGTCCGTCACGTAGCGGTACTCCAGCCCGTAGTAGGTGAGTTGCTCAGGGCGAAGGTGCTGCAGCAGCCCCTCCACCTCCTCCACCATCCCTCCGAGGAGTCTTCGGTCAAGTCGCTCGCTGATCCGCCTGCGCCTGGTCTCCCGAGAGATGTCGAGACAGTAGATCGGTCCCTCCAATGGGAGACGATCCAGATACCGCTCGCCATGGTCGCGGAAGTAGAGTGCCACCTCTATCGCCCGCTCCATCCGTCGCCTATTCTCCGGATCCCTCACCTCCTCCAGCGCACCCAGCTGCTCCGCTCTCTCGCGAAGCGCATCGAGACTAAGCTGTCCCAGCTCCTCTCTCAGCTGCTCGTCCCGAGGGACATCCGGCAGGTGGTACCCCCGGACCGCCGCCTCGACGTAGAGCCCCGAGCCACCGCAGAGGATCCTCGGTGTCTCCACAGGCAGCGACTGCCATACTTGGTCAAAGTCCTCTAAGTACTGGAAGAGACTGTAGTGGTCACCCGCCTCGGCAATGTCGATGAGGTAGTAGGGCACCGGCTCCCCATCCACTACATAATCCTCCAGATCCTTCCCCGTCCCGAGATCCATCCCCCGGTAGACCTGCCGCGAGTCACCGCTCAGCACCACCCCGCCCATCCTGTGGGCAAGGTGCGCCGCCACGGGGGTCTTCCCAGATGCGGTCGGACCGATGATCGTCAGCAGCTGAGGCACTCAGAGGGCTTACTTGCGGAGCGAGGAGAGCAGGCTGTCGGGATAGATCCCCTCCTCGTGGAGGCGGGCAAATTTCCTCACCACCTCGGGACGATCCTCGGCATAGGTGACACCAAACCAGCGCGCCGGCGTATCCAGCACCTTGCAGGTCGCCTTGCCTAGGTGTACCAGGTCGTTCACCACAGTGGGGATGTAAAACTCAGCCTTCGGTTTCTCCAGATTCTCATCGAGGAACTTCCGGAAAGCCTCCCGACTGTGAGCGAAGTAGTCGGGCGTGAAGCCCCACATATTCATCGACACCGGAGTATTCTCCTCCAGCACCACCTTCTCACCATTCTCATCAGCAAAGGAGATCTTCCCCTCCTCATCGCGTCCGATGCTGGTCCGCTCCACTACCTCGGTGAGGTAGCCGCGGTCGTCGGTGACGCAGACACCGCGGGAGACGGTACCGCTCTCGCTGAGGGTATTGCCACAGCGGTAGCCCACCATGGCATACTCGCCCTCCTTCCCCTCGACGCTGCGGAGGAAGTCGGCAAGTGCCTCGAAGCTCTCGCGCCCATAGAAGTCGTCCGCATTGATCACCGCAAAGGGCTCTCTGATCACCTCCTCGCCCATCATGACGGCGTGATTGGTACCCCAGGGCTTCGTCCGCTCCTCGGGGACCTTGTAGGAGTAGGGGATCTTGTCCACGCTCTGGAAGACCAGCTCCACCGGGATCAGTCGGTCGTACTTGGAGACGATCTTCTCTCTGAAGGCCTCCTCGAAGTCCCTTCGGATCACGAAGACCACCTTGCCAAATCCTGCCCGGATGGCATCGTAGATGGAGTAGTCCATGATGGTCTCGCCGTGAGGGCCGAGACCGTCGATCTGCTTAAGGCCGCCATAGCGGGATCCCATGCCGGCGGCAAGTACAAATAGTGTCGGTTTCATCAGTATATAT
>NZ_CAKRLH010000230.1 GCF_934359325.1 uncultured Porphyromonas sp. | reverse complement strand
ACGGCGGTCAATCGTCAGGGCAACGACCGTGGCACGCAGTACCGCACCGGGATCTACTACAGCGACCCCTCCGATGAGCCGGTCGTGACCGCCGCACTGGACCGGCTCCGCACTCAGTACAGCAAGCCGATAGCGGTGGAGGGGATGCCGCTCCGGAACTTCTACCGCGCTGAGGAGTACCACCAGGATTACTTGGAGAAGAATCCCTCCGGCTACTGCCACATCTCCCCCACCCTCTTCCGGAAGGCGCGCGAGGCAAATCAGCCCCGCTATCGGCGTAAGAGCAAGGAAGAGCTGCAGCAGAGCCTCACCGACCTGCAGTATGAGGTGACGCAGGAGGGCGGCACGGAGCGCGCCTTCAGCCATCCGTACGACAAGGAGTTTCGGGAGGGGATCTACGTCGATGTCACCACGGGTGAGCCGCTCTTCCTCTCCTCAGACAAGTACGACAGCGGCTGCGGCTGGCCCGCCTTCAGCCGTCCGATCAGTGACAGCCTCCTCGTGGAGCAGAGCGACCTCCGCTTCGGCATGCGCCGCACAGAGGTAAGGAGCAAGCTGGGCGAGGCACACCTGGGGCACGTCTTTGAGGACGGCCCCCGGGAGCGTGGCGGTCTCCGCTACTGCATCAATGGTGCCGCCCTCCGCTTCATCCCCAGGGAGGAGATGGAGAAGGAGGGATACGGCGACTACCTGCCACTGCTTAGGAGGTAAGCTACCTGCCAGAGAGAGAGAGCCCCGCACGGACACTTGGTCTGTGCGGGGCTCTCTATTTTGTATTACTGTCGGTCTATGTACCGACGACAGGGGGTGCTAATTACTTAACAGCCTGCTCTGCCTCCTTAGCGGTCTGAGCTGCCTGGAGACTGTCAGCCTTGTCAGCTGCCTCATCGACAACCTCCTTAGCCTGGTCAGCCTTCTGGTCGATCTGCTCCTTCATGGCGTCAGCCTTCTGGTCGATCTGCTCCTTAGCCTGGTCGGCGTTCTGCTGGTTCTCAGTCTTGTTGCAAGAAGCAAGACCCATCATCATACATACAGCGACAGCGCTGATAGCGATAATCTTCTTCATAATTCTAAATTCTACTATTTAAGTGTGTAAAATATTGCCTATAAACTGGGACAAAGTTACACCTATTTTTGAATTAGACAAACACTCCGCCTCAAAACCCGCCTCCGAAGCCGACCAATGATCAAACCTTTAGCCACTATTCTCATCACAATAGTGTACCTACCAATCAATAAGACCATCATGAAGCGACTATTATATTACCTCTACACACTTCTTATTATAGGAGCAATGCCGATCGGGATGCAGGCTCAGGATCTGAGCGGCTCGACGTGGAAGTCTACCTTTGACCACAAGGGAGCAAAAGGACATATCACCTACCACTTCACCACGCCTGGGACCGGGTACTATGAGTACAGTGTCAAGTCAATCTTTAGAGACTACAAGGGGCAGGGATCCTTTACCTACATCACCGAGGATGGGCAGCACTATACGTTTTCGGACACGGAGCACCCTGACGACCCCGAGTATGAGACTCGGGGACAGATCCGGGGACAGCTGCTGACGCTCTCTATGCCGCCCCGGATGGAGCAGATGGTGGAGGACGCTCCTGACACTGTCCGTAAGATCCTGGACGAGTACCTGAGCGATATGCTTGCCCTGAAGCGCCGGGAGTGATAAAGGGGGGATTAAGATAGATTAGCTCTCCGGAGTGCAGTCCTGAGGAAGAATGTCGTACCTTTGTCTCCGTGATGAAGAAGGGAGAGAGAACTATACCTATACTGACTATGGTCCTGCTGTGTGGAGCGCTGCTCCTCATGGCGGGATCTCCTCGTGTACACCATGAGGAGAAAACAGAAGAACCCACTCTGGACACACTCCTTGTCCCTCAGGTCGACAGCTGTCGGCTGATCTACGAGGAGCTGGGACTGAGTGCCTGGGTCGGAGAGAAGGCCTTCCGTGAGGCGTACGACGGCTACTGCCGGATCAAGGATCGGAAGAAGGAGGTCCTCACACTGATCGACTTCACGAAGCCGTCCAATGAGGAGCGGCTCCTAGTACTGGACATGGTGGAGGGGAAGCTCCTCTTCCACTCCCTCGTCGCCCATGGACGCAACAGCGGCGACCTCTACGCCACCCACTTCTCCAATCGCCCCGAGAGCCACCAGAGCTCACTCGGGCTCTACCTCACCGAGGGGACCTACACCGGTAAGAACGGCTACTCGCTTCGGCTCAATGGGCTGGAGAAGGGGATCAATGATAATGCCCTCGCCCGCGCTATCGTGATCCACGGTGCCGCCTACGCCGACCCGTCCGTCTGCCGTGGCGGGAGGAGGCTCGGTCGCAGCTGGGGATGCCCCGCCCTGCCACCGGCTCTCAATCGCCCGATCATCGATACCATCAAGGGCGGCAGCGTCCTCTACATCTACGGGGAGAATAGCGATCAGCGCTCCTGACC
>NZ_CAKRLH010000229.1 GCF_934359325.1 uncultured Porphyromonas sp. | reverse complement strand
GATCGTGAGGAGGTGATCCTCGTGCCCTACGCTGCCATCACCTACTCCTACGATGAGTATGTCAGCAAGGTCAATAAGGCGCTTGAGCCCTTTGGGATCAAGGTTCACGGGCTGCACACCTACGACGACCCCGTGGCTGCGATCAAGAAGGCGACCGCCATCCTCGTCGGTGGAGGTAATACTTGGGTGCTGACCGCCACGATGCAGCGTCTCGGGCTGATGGAGCCGATCCGTGAGGCCGTCAGCCTTGGGATCCCTTACTCCGGCTGGAGTGCAGGATCCAATGTCGCCTGCCCTACGCTGATGACGACCAACGATATGCCTATCGCTGAGCCGGAGAGCTTCCGCACGCTCGGGCTTATCCCCTTCCAGATCAATCCTCACTACCTCGACAAGGCCCCCGAGGGTCATGGAGGCGAGACGAGGGACTTCCGCATCGTCGAGTTTATCACGCAAAATCCGGATATCTTCGTTGCCGGACTGCGTGAGGGCAGTCGTTTCCTCATCCAGGGCGACGAAGTCGAGGTGCATGGGGAGAATAACGTCCGCATCTACCACGGCGGTGAGGAGACTCAGGAGATGATGCCTACGGGAGACTTCTCCTTCCTCCTCCGGGAGCCCTCTGACGAGGAGGAGAAATGAGCGAAGGAGCCAGCCTGAGACCCGAGGTGAGTCCCCGCGACACCGCCTGCCAGTACGATGCGGTGCTGAAGGAGTGCCGTGGTCTCTTCCTCCGGAAGTTTGACGACTACGGTGCCTCCTGGCGGGTCATGCGCCCGTCGGCTGTCACGGACCAGATCCTGATCAAGGCACAGCGCATCCGCTCCATCCAGGAGCTGGGTGTCCAGCGTGTCGAGGACGGGATCAGGGGCGAGTTTATCGGGATCTTCAATTACTCCCTCATGGGAATGGTGCAGCTGGAGCACGGCTACGCCGATGACAGTCGCGTCGATCCGCAGCTGCTCCTCAGCTGGTACGACAGCTACGCCAAGCGTGCCAAGGAGCTCATGCTGGATAAGAATCATGACTACGGCGAGGCGTGGCGATCCATGCGTATCTCCTCGATCACCGACATCATCCTGCAGAAGATCTTTCGCACCAAGCAGATCGAGGACCATCGTGGCGAAGTGAGCGTGAGCGAGGGCATCGATGCCAATTACCTCGACATGTGCAACTACGCCGCCTTTGCCATTATCCGCATCGACGAGGGAACCGACCCGATGTACTAATAGCCCACCAGCCATGCGCCACCGCTACTCCGACCACCGCCCTGCCACCTCACCGGGACTGACCCTTATTGTCCGTCTTGTGCAGGTTCTCGTGGGGCTCTTCTTCATCTTCTCCGGCTGCACCAAGGGGATCGACCCCATGGGTACCGGACTCAAGATCATGGAGTACCTCGGTCTCGCGGGACAGTCCATCGACCTGTCGCTCGCCACCTACCTGGCAGTGGGGCTCAATGTCCTCGAGGCGCTACTTGGCACCTTCCTCCTACTTGGTATCGGTCGCCGCTGGACGCCCATCACGACGCTTATTCTAATGGTGCCGATGACCTGCCTGACGCTCTACATCTACATCGCCAATCCTGTCGCTGACTGCGGTTGCTTTGGTGATGCCCTCAAGATCAGCAATGGGGCCACATTCTGGAAAAACGTGGCTCTCCTCCTGCTCCTTATCCTCCTGGTCCGCCACAGGGATGCCCTCTATCCGCTGGGGAGCCAAAGGAAGCAGACAGTCACGGGAGCAGCGCTGGCGCTGGTGCTTATCGTTTTCAATATCTACCCCCTCCTCTACCTCCCGACGATCGACTTCCGTCCCTACAAAGTCGGCACGCCGATTAGCTACTTCTACGACCGCCCGGCGGACGACGGCATGCGCTACATCTACGAGCGAGGCGGGGAGGAGCGAGCGCTCACGACTGACGAACTGGCGACTGTCGACTCCACCTGGACCTATGTCCGCTACGAGGAGATCGCCGCCACACCGGCCCACAAACGGGAGAGTGAGGCAGACCTGATCCTGCTGGACGCACAAGGCGAGGAGGTGGGACACCAGCTCGCAGAGACAGACGCCCAGGCACTCCTCTACATCACCTACGACATCGACCGGATGAGCGAGGAGCAGCTCCACCTCGGGCTGGAGCTCCAGCAGCGTGCCCACCACCCGGTGACGCTGGTCGTCACTTCGCCGCTTGACCGTCTCGAGAACCATCCCCGGATCGACCTGGTCCGCCGCTATGGGAGGGTCCTCTTTATGGATCTCAAGATGGCTCAGACCCTCATCCGGAGCAATCCCGGGCTGGTCGTTATCCACGATGGTGTCCTCTCCGACAAGCTCTCCTACGTGAGTCTCCGCTTCGCCGTGCAGGACCGGCACTTCCTCTCCCACTTATTCAGACATCCACAACTAACAAGCATACTAACAGAGTAAAGATTGATTATGAGAAAGAAAATTGCAGCTGCCAAC
>NZ_CAKRLH010000228.1 GCF_934359325.1 uncultured Porphyromonas sp. | reverse complement strand
GAGGTCGGACTGACCGATGGAGACGGTGTAGAGGTAGTCTTTGACGAAAGTGAGCGCATGGAGCCTGCCGTCGAGGAGATAGCCACCATAGGAGAGACCGAGGATGTGCCGTGCCATCCGGTCCTTCGTCTCGTCAAAAGAGGTGTCGTAGTCGTCGTACCGATGGTTCTCGACTGCAGAGAGCTGGTAATTGAAGTTGAGCTTCCCCCATTTCTTCAGGTCATAGGAGAGATTGACTCGCGCCGAGAGACCCGGACGGAGCGTGTGGCGGAGTGCCTTCCCCCGCCGGGTCACCTCACTGTAATTGGTCTCTACGGAGGTGCCGTCCCACGCATACTTCCTGTAGGTGGTGTCAGCGAGCAGCATGTGATCTCTCGCGACAGCGGCATCGACCTGAGCCGAGAGTCCCGGGGTCAGCAGATCCTTCTTGGCATACCTGCCGGTGAGGCTCAGATCGGACCGTCGCCGGGTCGCCTCGCCTATCACGAGGGTCTGCATAAACCCGGTCTGGATCTCCTTGTCACTCCCGGTGTACTGTACCCCGAGGAGCGCCTCGTCGGCCCACCGCACCTGAGTCACCCCGAGCTGCACCCCTGCGGTGAGAGTGCGGTACCCATCGTGGAAGCGCGGAAGGTCCCTCCGGACGAAGTCGTACGCCTCCTCATCCCAGACCGATACCCCCTTCATCATATAGTTATTCCGACTGGAGAGACAGCTCAGCGTGGGGCGAAGGGTAAGCCCGCTCGCTGCATGGCGATACTGACCGTGTAGGTCAGCACCGATGGTGCCGAAGGAGCCAAGCCTCAGGGAGGCATCCACGAAGCTCGCCCGGCTCTTCTTAGTGATGATATTCACCGCTCCCCCGAGCGCATCCATCCCCAGCTCCGGGGGGACCACGCCCTTATAGATCTCTATTCGGTCGACGATATTGGCCGGCAGCGTCTCGAGGCTAAGGCCACTCCCGCGGGAGGAGAGCGGGACCCCGTCGATGAAGTAGCGGACCGCCTGACCACTGAGACCATTGATCGACAGCTCCACGCCTGAGCCCAGCCCTCCCTGACCACGGACATTGACCCCGGAGGACTGCCCCACCAAGTCGCTGAGACTGCTGAGGGAGGAGATCACGGAGCTGACGTCGAGACTCATGGCGGAGAGCGCCTGATGCTGTAAGGCTCGCTCATGCGAGGGGGCGAGCACCACCACCTCGCCGAGTAGCTTAGGATCCTCCCTGAGGACAAAGTCCACCTCCTCGCTCATCGGCAGAGACACCCGCCTGCTCTCCTCACGGAAGCCCACCAGGGAGGCAGTCACTCGATAGTCACCGGAGGCAAGAGCAAAGCTGTAGCTCCCCTCCTTATTGGTCACCATCGCTGCGACCACCTTGCCCTCGCGGGTGTGGCGAACCCTAATGGTGACACCCGGCATTGGCCTCCCCTCCATGTCTGTCACGCGACCCCGCAGCACCTCCGCCGCCTCAGCACCGAGGGAGCAGAGGAGCAGCAGGAGGCCGATCGCCCATCTCATTAGTCTACTCATCCTCAGCACTCAGTTTTACACCGGTTTTCTCGTAGATCTTTTTCTTCTCCCCGATCAGGAGGCGGCGATTATGTGCGAAGAAGCGTGCCCGCTCCACCACCAACTCCTGCACCTCGGGCAGCTCTCCCAGCCCTCGGGCATCCACCGTCACCTCATAGCCCTCGTCTCGCAGGGCGGTGGCCCACATGTCGGAGATGTCGTGCTTGGCGTGCTCGCCCGCCACCATCATCAGCGGCATGAGGCAGACCCTCCGGAGTCCGGTGGCTCGGAAACGCCTGAGCGCCTGATCGTAGTAGGGGTAGCCCTCAATGCAGCCGACGATGATCTGCGAGAGTCCGCGATCCATCAGGTAGTGGTCCAGCATAGCATACTGCGCCGTGGAGCTGTCGTAAGTGCCGTGCCCCACCAGGAGGTAAGCGGTATCCCTATCCTTGGCCAACGGTGCCAGCACCCGGTCGACCAGCTCTCGGTAATCCTTCTCATAGAAGAGGAGCGGTGTCGTCAGGCGGATCTCCCGGAAGTCGCCCCGCCGCTGCTCCACCTCCTGCTCCAGCGCTTTCATCTCCAGCCCATAGACCACCTGCGACGGGATGATCAGCAGATGGGTCACCCCCTCCGCCCTGAGCTTATCCATCGCCTCCATTGGCGCGAGCTTCTCGATCCCTCGGTCACGGAGCCGCTTGCAGACGATCCTCGAGGAGTAGGCTTCGCTCAGCTCTATGCCGGGGAAAGCGGCTCCGACCGCGTGATTGAGTGCGTCAAGCGTCCGCACACGAGTGTCGTCGTGTGTGGTGCCAAAGTGAACCATCAGTATCGCCCCCCTCTCTCCCTCACCGAGGGAGTCAAAGAGCGGACTCTCCACAAAGATCTTCTCCTCACCCCTAACAACTGCATTAGAGAATAGCATATAGAGTACACCGAAGAGGATAAGAC
>NZ_CAKRLH010000227.1 GCF_934359325.1 uncultured Porphyromonas sp. | reverse complement strand
AAGGTCTCTCGCCGATCCATCGAGGACGTGGCCGGACTTATGGTGGTCAATGGTCAGGGCGATCTCATCCGGCTCTCGCAATTTGCCGACGTCAGTCTCGGTATCGGTCCCAGCCGACTGGAGAGGTATAATCGCAATAGCTCCGTCACCTTGCGCGCTCAGGCGTATGGAGTGCCTGCCGGTGCGATTGCCAAGGAATTTATGTCCCGCCTCGATGATGAGAATATGCCTGGTGGGGTGCAGATACAGACCGCCGGTGATATGAAGAAGATGTCTGACTCGATGAGCGTCCTCATGACGGCGATCCTGCTCTCGCTCCTCTTCATCTACCTCGCACTGACGCTGCTCTACAACAACTGGACCGACCCGCTCGTCGTGATGATTGCCATCCCGCTCTCAGTCGTCGGTGCCCTGCTTGCTCTCGCGATGACCAATACGGCCATGAGCATTTACGCCATGCTCGGTATGGTGATGCTGGTGGGTCTTGTCGCCAAGAATGCGATCCTGCTGGTCGACTTCGCTAACGAAGCTCGAGCCGAGGGGCTGCCGGTGGACGAGGCGCTGATACAAGCTGTCAAGCTCCGCACACGTCCGATCCTGATGACCGCTCTCTCGACCATCATCGGTATGCTCCCCGTTGCCCTCTCGCATGGCTCAGGCGCTGAGCTCCGGACCGGGATGGCGTGGGTGATCATCGGTGGTATGGCTCTCTCTACCCTGCTAACGCTGATCGTCGTGCCGGCGCTATACAAGGCTTTCCACGCCCGACAGAGATCGACCAAAAAGCAGAGAGTGGACATCGAAGCTCTACTAGCTGAGTAGTCCCATTTATATCAAAATGTAGTGGGCGATGTAGACAAATCTGCACCGCCCACTACTGCATTAAAACCATCCCACCCCATCGACAGCGTCATGATCAATATCTGAGCTCGTACTCCTACTGCAGCCCCCTCCGATACGGAATGCGATTGATCAGAGGGAGAGTCCACTTTTCTAATACCGATATTAGTGATCACTAGTATCGGTATTAGTTCTCACTATTACCGGTATTAGTTTTGACTCTTACCGATATTAGTCAGAGGGCATAACCTCTTGATCGGGACAACATACCGACCTGAAACCCTACACCATTCATACCAAACAGAAAACCAGAAACTTACAACATACGTCATACATGTACAATGTCAAAATTAGAATCACTCATGACTCTGCTGGTCCAATGGACCATTTATCTAAATGCAGTGGGCGGTGCAGAGATGTTTCTGCACCGCCCACTATTAGGATGCCTCCTAGTCAGGTGAGGCTATTAGAGGCCGAGCTTAGCGCGAAGGGCCTTGGGGAGAGCATCCTTGTGGATGGCGATATTCATCGTCTTACCGGCTACAAAGGCAGGGGTAACGTACCAGATGCCCTTGTACTTGCCACTCTCGCCCCAGGAGTTCTTGACCATGTAGAATTTCTTGCCATTCTGATCCTTAGCGATACCATAAATCAGCATGCCGTGGTCATCTGTCAGCTCGAGGGTGTCGAAGCCCTGCTGGCGATACTCGGGGGTCACGTCGATCTCCTTGATACCGGGCTTGGAGATGCGCTCCATCACCATACGGTGACGCTGGTTGTCTGAGGCACCTACCCAGCGCTCCTGATCAGAGCCTGCATTCTCCGGCAGGTCGAGGTCGGCAAGGATGCCGAGACCATCACGGGTAAAGCCGGGCTCGCTCACGTCCGTACCCCAAGCGATGGTGAAGCCGTTATTGATCGCATTGTCGATCGTCTCCATCAGCTCGTCGAGGGTGACGTTGTAGCTGGCGCTGTGACGCCAGTTGTCGGGGATCGGGATGATATAGGGCTCGTAGAGCGGCTGGCTCATGTAGGAGGTGAGGGATACGTAGTTATTCGCATCGATCTTCATCGCCTTGCGGAGGCTCTCCGGGGTATAAGTCTTACCATCTACAGTGAAGGTCTTGGGCGCCTCACCGAGGTAGGTGTCAATGATGCCGTCAAAAGCCTTTGTCCATACAGGAGAGAGACTGCCACGACGATCCATCTGGCTTACCAGTCCATCGAGGAAGCCCTTGGTGATGGCGTAGAGCTCCTGGTGATTGTGACGCTTGGTGCCGTAGTTGAGTCCCTGCATCTCAGACATCGGGATGATGCCGTAGTGCTGCACGGCGTAGATGACGTCGTAGAAGCTTCCGCCCTCAGCAAAGTTCTGATTGCCATGGTAGCGCACATAGTCACGCGCCTTATCCTTGTAGGACATGGAGGCGGTGTACATAGGTGCGGTGACCAGCTTGGGACCACCCTGGCGGATAGACTCAGCCTCAAGGAAGGAGTGAGTGCTGAAGGACCAGCAGGTACCGGTGGATGCCTGATCCTGTACCGGGGTGATCTCGCATGCCTTTACGGTCGTGAAGACATACTCGTCAGACTTCTCAGTGGATGTCTGTGCTGCAGCCGTAAGGGTGAAGGTGCCTGCGGCGGCAA
>NZ_CAKRLH010000226.1 GCF_934359325.1 uncultured Porphyromonas sp. | reverse complement strand
CTCCACTTAGTGGAGCTCTTAGAGGAGTCCGGTCATATGCCTGACCTATAAATCTTACCGGGCGGTCTCGTCGGTGTCGGAGAGCAGGTCGGAGAGGACGAAGAAGCTGCCGCCGACGAAGAGCGTCCGGACAGAGTGCGCCCGGCAGTAGTCGATCGCTGCACGGTATGCCTCCCTCACATCCTCGATCACCAGCACCGGCTCGATGCCGTACGGCCGCGCGTGCTCGGCAAAGTCCGCAGCACTCATTGCGCGCTCCACATGAGCCCGAGTGCAGATGAGGTGCGTCTCTCTCGGCAGCCGCTCCAGCACGTGGTCGACATCCTTATCGGCCGACATGCCCAGCACGACGGCAAGCCCTCCGTCCCCGGCCCACGTCTCCAGCTGAGGACCGAGGTAAGCCCAGGCGCCGATATTGTGCCCGGCATCGATGAAGATCCTCGGGTCGCTCTGCCGGATCATCTGCAGCCGACCGCTGAGACCGAAGTCCGCCACCCGGGCGACTCCCTCCCGGACCATCTCCGGGGTGATCCCGTACCGATCGCGGATCAGCTTGATCGTCTCCAGGACGGTCCCGAGATTCTGTAGCTGGTATGCTCCCATGAGTGGCAGATCGATGGTGCCAAAGCTCTTCGTCTCCACGCGGTACCCTGCCCCCTCAATCTCCTCGTGCGACAGGATCTCACCCGACCGGTCAGCGAGCGTGAGGGGCGCCTGCTCCTCGGCTGCCTTAGCCCGCACCACCTCCAGCACAGGCGCATCGGTGCTCCTCCCTAGCACCACCGGGGTATGAGGCTTGATGATTCCCGCCTTCTCATGAGCTATCTCACCGAGCGTGTTGCCGAGGAATTGCATGTGATCCATGCTCACATTCGTGATCACGCTGACGAGGGGGCTGAGGACGTTGGTACTGTCGAGCCGACCGCCCATACCGACCTCCACCACGGCTATGTCCACCTTCTCATCCACAAAGTAGCGAAAGGCGAGCGCCGTGGTCAGCTCAAAGAACGACGGTTGCAGTTGGTCCCCCAGGTCGCGGAGGAATTGCTCCACAAATCGGGTGATGTACTCCTCCGAGATCATCTCACCATTGATCCGTATCCGCTCCCGGTAGGTGACGATATGGGGCGAGGTGAAGAGCCCCACCCTCAGCCCGGCAGCCCTCAGCACGGAGGCGAGGAGGTAAGAGGTAGAGCCCTTACCATTGGTCCCTGCCACATGTAGAGCGGTCAGCTCCCGATCCGGACGGCCACAGGCGGCGAGGATCTCGCGCGTCCGCTCCAGCCCCGGCTTATAGGCCCTTCCTCCCTCGATCTGATAGACCGGTAGTTGCTTAAAGAGAAAGTCCAGTGTCTCCTCGTAAGTCATAGTACTGCTTATTGATTCTTGGTCGTTGGTTTCTTAGTCCTGGGGCGACGCTTCGTTGCCGGGTGCTGGCGGTCGTAGAGCTGCCGGAGATACTGCCCGGTGTAGGACTCCTTGCACTCCATCAGCTCCTCCGGCGTGCCGGCAAAGACGAGGTGTCCCCCCTCGAGACCGCCCTCAGGCCCCAGGTCGATGACGTGATCTGCCAGCTTCACCACCTCCAGATTGTGCTCCACGATGACGACGGTGTGCCCCGCCTCCACCAGTCTCCGGAAGGTCCCCATCAGCGTCCGTATGTCGTGTATGTGGAGGCCGGTGGTCGGCTCGTCGAAGATGAAGAGGCTCTTCGCCGAGACCCCAGCGAGGTAGGAGGCGAGCTTGAGCCGCTGACTCTCCCCTCCGGAGAGCGTCGACGACGACTGCCCCAGATGGACGTACCCCAGCCCCACATCACTCAGCACCTGCAGCCCCTGCAGGATGGAGCCGACCTCCTTAGCCTCTTCCGTGAGAGGGGTAAAGAAGTCGATCGCCTCCTCGACCGTCATCTCGAGGAAGTCGTAGATATTCTTGTCGTGGAAGGTCACCTCGAGGATGTCGTCCTTGAAGCGCTTCCCGTGGCACTCCTCGCAGAGGAGCCGCATGTCAGCCATAAACTGCATCTCCACGGTGACGTAGCCCTCGCCCTGACAATTCTCGCACCGACCGCCCTCGCGATTGAAGGAGAAGTCTCCCGGTCCGAAGCCCATCTGTCGAGCCAGTGGCTGCTGCCCCATCAGCGACCGCAGGTCGTCGTAGAGGCCGATGTAGGTGGCAGGGTTGGAGCGCGAGCTGAGTCCCAGCGCATCCTGATCCACATACTCCACCCTGTCGATGGCGTTAAGGTCGCCTCTCAGCCCCTTCATCTCCAGCTTGACGCCGGAGAGGCCGTAGAGCAGATACTTGCTCATCCCCTCGTAGAGCAGATCCTTCATCAGCGTACTCTTGCCGGAGCCGCTCACCCCGGTGACCACTGTGATCACTCCGAGGGGGATGGAGACGTCGATATTCTTCAGATTGTGTCGGAAGGCGCCCTTGATGTCAATGGTGTGGGAGAAGGGGTGCCGCTCCTCCGGCCACGGGATCATCATCCGCCC
>NZ_CAKRLH010000225.1 GCF_934359325.1 uncultured Porphyromonas sp. | reverse complement strand
GGCGCACACAGCTACATCCATCCCTGGCGATCCTACAACCCAAGCAACGTGACGCTCTACAATCGCCAGCTCCTCCGCCCCACCCCCTTCCTCTGTCGGACCTACGAGCGGATCACCCCGGAGATGGCTCTCGAGGAGTACGTCCTGACACGCCTGCGCACCTGCGAAGGGCTCTTGCTGAGTGAGATGGAGCATCTCTTCTCCCCGGGAGTGAGGGAAAAAGTTCTACAGAGGGCTCAGCCCTACTTGGCGTCGGGGGACCTGTTGCACGAGGGCGACCGGCTCCATCTCTCCCTCCACGGCATTGACATCTCCGATGCCATTATCCTTGACTTGATCTAAAGGTCCCGCAGCTGGATTGCCTCCTCCTCGACCTGTCCGAAGATAAAGGCGGGCGGGTCGATCAGGTAAAGTCGCTCCGTGGCACGCGTCACAGCGGTGTAAAACCAGCGGAGAAATGATATGTCGATCATCTCCGGCGTCAGGTACCCGAAGCTCACGAAGACCTCGCGCCACTGACCACCCTGTGCCTTATTGCAGGTCATGGCGTAGGCATACTTGATCTGCAGGGCATTGAGGTAGGGATTCTTCCGCATCTCCGCATAGAGCTGACGGCGCGACTGCACCCCGGGATAGTCGAGGGCAACATTGTCGAAGAGCAGCTGCCGCTGCTCCCCCGTCAGGGCAGAAGTCCCGCTATAGAGGCTCTCCAGGAGGATCTTCGCCGAGACAAAGCCCCCC
The DNA here is from genome assembly GCF_934359325.1 of uncultured Porphyromonas sp. Taxonomy (GTDB): domain Bacteria; phylum Bacteroidota; class Bacteroidia; order Bacteroidales; family Porphyromonadaceae; genus Porphyromonas_A. Next base: position 1,792 of record NZ_CAKRLH010000225.1, on the reverse strand, counting down.
TCGCCGTCTATCAGCTCCGCATCCCTAAAGGTAAAGCCATACAGCTCCGCCGTATGACGCGCATCCCGCACCTCCAGGATCTCACCATTGGCAATGAAGCCGCCGGTCTGCTTGCCCGAACTATCGACCGGTGTGTAGAAGTAATTATTACGCACCACCATCAGCCGCTCGCCCGGCACCACCTCCTCCTCGTAGCCGAGAGTGCGGTGGCGGATCCCCTGATTGTAGGACTCCGCCTCGCGATTGGACCGAGTGATCAGCACCGTCTCCTCCTGCCCCACCCTGCGGTAGGACTCCTCCATCAGCTCCGGCAGGTCATAGCCTGAGATGATCCTCACCTCCCCACCCCGCCGAGGGGTCTCCAGCAGCGGCTCGCTCCATGGCTTTCCCTGCTGCAGGTCTGCGATCCGCTGCCTCAGGTCGTAGCTCGTCAGGACGATCTCGCCGGCACTCTCCTGCCGCACAATGTCGGTCAGCGTCTCCTCGTAGAGGTAGGAGCAGTAGCCCCGGAGATAGTCCGGCGAGAGTGCGGGACTCTGCGGCGTACCGACCGGCGGCAGCTGTGCATCATCGCCGATGAGGACGATCCGACTATATGGCACCGAGTGACAGAAGTCCATAAGATCATCCAGCAGCCGCCCACTCCCGAAGGTGTCATTCCCCTCGCTCTGATTGCTGATCATCGACGCCTCGTCGACCACAAAGACAGTCCCCTGCTGCCCCGCATTGTACCCCAGATCGTAGGTAAAGGCTCCTCCCGCACCGACTCGCTGACGGTAGATCGTCCGATGGATCGTGTAGGCCGGCATGCCGCAGTAGGCGCTCAGCACCTTAGCGGCACGACCTGTCGGTGCCAGCAGCCTCACCGGCACGCCCATGGAGACCAGCATACGGGTCCAGGCGCCGACGAGACTACTCTTACCGGTACCGGCATACCCCCGGAGGAGGAAGAGCGAGTCCTCCTCTCCATGGCGTAGGAAGTCGTCCAACTTATCGATCACCCGCGCTTGCGACGGTGTGGGTGAGAAGGGGAAAAAGTCAAGTATCTGTGAGCACTCAGTCATGGCACAAATATACCTCTTAGAATGCGTCTCTCCACAAGCTCCAATCTATTACCCGGGCTGACGCATTTGAGTTTTGCAGTAATGGTTCTGATGCTCCTCAGAGAGGCTGATCCTATAAGGACGGGTGGTTTCTCTATAAAGACCTTTGCAAAGGTCTTCTAAGAATTAATCCGAGACCTCGCCCCCTTGCGGACACACCGAGAGTTAGGGAGCGGGCATCCCCGGCTTCGGGGAGTATCGTATTGAGCCGGATAAAGTTCGGCGAATTCTAAACCCGATATTAGTGATCACTAAACCCGGGTTTAGTGATCACTAATATCGGGTTTAGTTTGGGGTCGCAGGGCTGACGCGCTTGAGCCTTACAGTAAGCTATCTGTACCTAGCGCTGAGGTACCGTTCGGCAACCCATGGAAGAAGCATTTGCCACTGTGCTTATATGCGGCATAAGGAGTAGAGTAGCAGTCACTTTAGAGCCTGATGGTGACGATGTGTGAAAAATTAGTGCGCTACATTGTGGGTCATATCAATAAACTTTGCTACTTTTGTCAGTGAGCTGCCATGTGGTGGCTGACAGGACGTTTTCTTATAGACAATAAAACAACCACAATATTTCATCTTATGAAAAATCTCTTCAAGATCCTTCTTGTAGCAGCAGTGCTGGCTCTGGCCTACGTCTGCTACGCCAGGGTAGAGACACCGATCCGCTTCAAGAACACGAAGACTCAGCG
>NZ_CAKRLH010000224.1 GCF_934359325.1 uncultured Porphyromonas sp. | reverse complement strand
CAGCACTGGAGCAAGATCGGCGGTTCTCCGGTATTATACAACGCTCTGGGTGGCAATCTATATGGCGCTGTCCTGATGGAGAGTGCGGTCGCATCCCCGAGGGCGATGATGAAGACGAGCAACGTCGTCAATGATGAGTTGGCTGTTGTGGCTGAGGGTGCCGGCTCAGACGGGCAGCCGAGACTGCGGCAAAACTTTGCCGAGACCGCATACTTTAGCGCTCTCCTCAGGAGCGACAGGGAGGGACGGGTGCAGCTGGACTTTAAGCTGCCCGATACCCAGACGGAGTATGTACTGAAGGTCTACTCCTTTGTGCCTGACTTTGAGGAGGAGATGCTGGAGGATCATGACTTCCGCGTCTTTGCCCCACTCTCCGTGGAGCTGTCCTTGCCCCGCTACCTGAGATGGGGCGACCGGCTGGAGGGACTGGCTCGGGTGCAGAATGCTGAGCAGTCGCCCACAACCATCCGTGCAACCGTCTCGGAGAGTCAGGCGCAGCTATCCGAAGCAGAGCTGTCAGTAGCCGGCGGTCAGACCGGTACGATGCCCTTCGTCGTGGAGGCGAAGCGCACCGATGGCGACTCGCTGATACTGCGTGCCACGGCAGCGGGGGCACACTATACCGATGCGCTGGAGCGGGTGATCCCTCTCCGAAGCGATCTGGCGGAGTATACGGTTGCGGTCCCCTTCTCTTCCTATAAGCAGTCGCAGGTGAGCCTGACGCTGCCTAAGGCGGATCTCGGCGGAAGCCAGGCTGTAGCGGAGATCTACTTCTCCCCGATCCACCTCCTCCTCACCGCCCTCGCAGACGGCTACGCCACAGAGGCACCTGCAGAGGAGCTCTCTCTCCTTGAGGCTAGCACGAAGTATGCGGTCTATAGCCGCCTGAAGGCACTGATCGCCTCCACTCCCGACCTGAAGCGGAGCCTGTCGATGTCCCGCGCCCAACTACGGTCTGCGATACGCGATCAGGAGTCGGAGCCGAGGTCTTCCTTTAATAGGCAGGCCGACCCGAGGACACTGGCGGACTTCTACGACCTGCTCCTGAGCGAGGAGCGGATGAGCGACCTGCTCGGAGGGCTGGAGAAGAGAATCCTCACCTTTACCTTCCCCACCGGAGGCTTCCGCTACGATGCCATGCTACCGGATCCCTCGCCCTGGCTGACCCATGTGACCCTCGAGCGGCTCGCCTTTACCCCCACCCGATCTGCAAAGCTGGATGATGCGATTAACCAGTCGCTGAAATTCCTTCAGGGTCAGCTCTCCAAGGAGCGAAGCTACTACAAGGCTGCGATGGAGTATCGCCTATTAGTCCACAAGCTGGGACGGAAGGATCCCTCCTTCACGGGAGAGGTGAAGAAGCTGCTCGAGAAGCAGGTGAAGGGCGCTCGAGAGAGCTACCGGACCGCATCGACCTCGTATCTGCTCAACTTTGGGGAGTACTCGCGTGCCTTTGACACCAAGGCAGCGTACAGCGAGGTGCGGGACTTCATCCGCGACCGAAGCAGCTACACTCAGAGTGACGCTGAGCTGCTGGCACTGACCGTCTTCCTCCATAATGATCAGCCGGACGAGGCCCTTTCGCCGGAGGTGACGCGTTTTATGCTGAGCCTCAAGCAAGGAACGCTGTGGAGCAATCCGCTGACCCTGGATGCTGTGGAGCCACTGCTCCGAACGGTAACGCCGACGCGCTTTGCACCGGATGCAACGCTCTACTTCGGAAAGGTGACCTATCGTCCCACCGCACTCGATAAGGCAACGGGACACATTGTCCTCGGACTCCCTAAGCCGGAGACAAAGACGGTGATCCGATGGGAGGGCGTGACGACAGACTTTGCCTTCGGTGGCATCCGGTATCGGGTGACGGAGCCGGCGGCAAAGGCTACACCCACAGGAGATAAGCTGACGGTCTCCAAGGAGATCTTTGCCCGCCGTATCGTGGACGGTGACTCGTCACTCGTCCGCCTGACGGATGAGCGGGAGGCTGTGGCAGGCGAGCGGCTGGTGGTACGTTACTTGCTGGATACAAAGCAGGATCTGAGCCTCGTGACGATCCGGGATGACCGCGCCGCAGGAGCGGAGCCGGGGTATGACTTCGCCGGCTACGGCATGGCGGACCGCACCTGGTACAGCTACAGCCGGAGAGAGACGGCGGACTACATCTTCGTCGACTACCTACCGAGAGGAAAGCACGTGATCGAGCTGGAGGCGACCGCCAACGTGGCAGGACACTTCAGCTACGGTCCTGCCGAGGTGCAGAGCTTCTACGCACCGGAGTATGCGGGCAATAGCGCCGGCGGGTCACTGACAATTACTAGAGAGTAATCACTCATATATATACACAACAACAATCAGATAGAAACTATGGCTAAAGTAAAGTTTTCGGGAGAAACAGTAGAGACGATCGGTAAGCTGCCTGAGGTAGGCAGCAAGGCACCTGACTTCTGCCTGACGAAGGGCGACCTGTCAGATGCTAAGCTGTCCGACTACAAGGGCAAGCGGGTCGTGCTGAATATCTTCCCCTCCATCGACACGGGGGTCTGCGCGCAGAG
>NZ_CAKRLH010000223.1 GCF_934359325.1 uncultured Porphyromonas sp. | reverse complement strand
TCAGTTTCTTGGGCAGCTTGAAGCCAAATTGTGACAACTTCATATATCAGTGTCTCTAAAATTGATTTTATCTATTCTCCCCCTCAGCCGCGATGCGGTCCCGCCACGCCCTCAGGTCGGTCTGGTGGACGGAAGCGTAGACATCCAGCGTCTGCCGGATAAATGACTCAAAGTCCTCCGGACGGATGCAATCCTCCACGCTTCGGTCGCCGACCCGAGTCCGCCGAAGTCGCGTGAGATGAGCCCCACAGCCGAGCTGCTCGCCCAGGTCACGAGCCAGCGCGCGGATGAAGATCCCCTTGCCCCCCGTTACCCGTACACGTGCCAGCGGTGCCTCGTAACTCAGCAGCTCGATCCGATCAAAGCGGACCCGCTTAGCCGGCAGCTCCACCTCGTCCCCCCGGCGCGCGATCATATAGGCACGCTCGCCGCCTATCTTCGCAGCGGAGTAGACAGGCGGCACTTGGTCGATCTCCCCCTCGTACGAGCGTAGAGCTGTACGTATCTCCTCCTCTGTGAGGTGATCGTAGGGAAAAAAGGCGTCTATGGAGTGTTCCAAGTCAAAGCTCGGCGTGGTGGCGCCCAGTCTTATCGTCGCCTCGTAGCACTTGTCGTGATCCTGCAGCTCCTCTATGCGCTTCGTGAAGCGCCCGGTACAGAGCACCACAACACCGGTAGCCAGAGGATCAAGTGTACCGGCATGTCCGACCTTGAGCCGCTTCAGATTGAGTTCCGTGCAGGCGAGTCGACGAAAGAGATTGACCAAGTCAAAGCTGGTCCAGCCGAGTGGCTTATCGACGGAGATGATCATTCCGTCGCTGAAGGGATTAGGCGGTGCGACACGCCTCCGTCCCCGCTCAGCGCCTATCTGATAGACCGCTCGAGTCAGTCGCTCCTCTCTACCGTCCATAACCCTCACTTAGAAAACAGCAAGATCCATGCCCAAGCCCAGCATTGTCAGTATGACACCCGCGACGGCGATCCGGTACCAACCAAAGGAGGCAAAGGTGTGCTTCTGCACAAAGGTGATGAAGAAACGGATCGCAGCCAGGGCGACAACGAATGAGATCACATTACCCACCACTAAAAGGCCCATATGATCGGAGAGTACCGACAGCTCGCCGGACTTCCAGAATTTCAGCACCTCGTAGCAGGTGGCACCCAGCATCGTTGGCACAGCGAGGAAGAAGCTAAACTCAGCCGCCCGCTTCCGATCCATCCCCGCCACCATACCACCGACGATCGTACTCATAGAGCGAGACATCCCCGGCATAAACATAGCGATGGTCTGGAAGAGACCGACGATAAAGGCATTCTTATACGTGATCTCCCGCCCATGGCTACCCCTATGGAGCCACTTGTCGATGAAGAGCATCACCACACCTCCGATGAGGAGATTGACTGCGATGATCCACACCGAGCCGAGAGCATGATCCACCCAGTCGCCGAAGAGCAGACCCAACACAACTGCCGGCAAGAGGCCGATCAGGAGAGCTATGTAGAAGCGGAAGCGGCTAACGTTTCGCTTCCACGTCGGCACATCAGGGTGATCCATCTCCGGTGCCACCCTGAAGTCGAAGAAACGCTTCCAGTAGAGCACGACCACGGAGAGGATGGCTCCGAACTGGATCATGACGGTGAAAGCCTTCACGAAAGGCGTACTCTCGATCCCCATCAGGGACTGGGCGATCACTAAGTGACCGGTACTGGAGACCGGCAGAAACTCTGTCAGACCCTCTACGATGGCGAGGATAATGGCTTGGACGACTGTCATCACTCAGTAGGCTTGGTGGTGTCGTCAGAGGGAGTCTCCTCGACGGAGTCGCTTCCCTTATAGTCGCGTCGTTTCCTCCATAGGATCGCCACGGCGATGCCGGCATAGCCCAGCATACAGACCAGCGGAGCCACGCGGATGCGTAGGGGACTGAAGACCTCAGGATTAAAAGTCACCCCATCCGTGGAGGCACCGCCGCTCATCAGCAGGTACCCGATGATCAGGAGAAGGAGTGAGCCGAGGAGGATCAGGAGATTGACTCTCCCGAAGCCGTAGGTCTCAAAGTTCGTTTTCTTACCCTTATCTTTACTCATAGCTTTATGTCTTGATAGCCCGCTCTCAGGCACGATAGAGACGATCCTCATCCATCTTGAGATAGCGACTGACAGCAGCGGCAGAGGCGACCCAGGAGATCAGTATCCCTGAGACCAGCACGACTGCCCCGGCGATCACCATATTCTGTGCGGAGAGCACACCGCTGAGGATCGGGTACTTTGTCAGGAGGTAGTAGCGGCACCAGACCATCAGCCCGATGGCAACAACCGCTGCCACCACCCCACTCCTAATGCCCGAGGCGATGAAGGGGCGGCGGATAAAGGAGCCGGTCGCCCCCACTAATCGCATGGTGTAGATGATGAAGCGCTTGGCATAGACCCGCAGGCGGATCGTATTATTGATCAGAACGACCGAGATCACAAGCAGGAGCAGCGCCAGCGCACCCATGATCAGGGCGATGGTGCTGAGGTTTCGATTGAGCTCGTCGACCAGGTCCTTGCGGTAGGAGAC
>NZ_CAKRLH010000222.1 GCF_934359325.1 uncultured Porphyromonas sp. | reverse complement strand
TAGTCTTCTACAGCGGCGCTGACGGTAGCGGCATCTACGCCTACAACACCATGTCGCAGGGCAACTTCCCCACCACACCCCTCATCACACTCAGCAAGGACGATGTGGTAGTCGACATGGTGGTGGACAAGGATGACCACTTCCTCTACATTGCCCTGAATAGTCGGTCGGGCTCCACTGCGAGCATCCGGCAGATAGATCTGACTAAGGACAGCTACCCCGTTGTACACGAGTGGAAGGACCTTCGCCTCCCCATCACAGCCATCGCACTCCGCGAGGATTACCCGATCGATAACTAATACAAGACTGCAAAGGAACAGACATGCACTCAACCCCTAAGATCCCGGTGGAGGGATGGATGCGGAGACTACTACTACTCACGCTCCTACCGATACTGGGACTGGCACCCATCCACGAGTCTTACGCCAAGACAAGCAAGGACAAGTATAGTCAGCTCTTCAGAGATAAGAAGGTCGAGACCGTCAAGGGTGGCCTCGTCACCCTCCACAAGGTGGAGGACAAGCTCTACATGGAGCTGCCCATCTCGGAGATCGGGCGGGATATGCTCCTCGGAGCGACGCTCTCCAGTGTCTCTGACGGATCGATCCTCACGATAGGCGACCGCAGCGAGGAGCCCCTGCTGATGCGCTTCGAGCTGCAAGACAGCACTGTGGTGGTCAAGAAAAATAACACGATCGTCTACTCCAAGGAGGCGGACGAACCGATGAAGCAGGCGCTCGCCCTCAGCTACCGAGACCCCTCCGTAGCGGCCTACTCCGTCCTCGCCTTCACCCCGGACAGCAGCGCAGTGGTCTTCGATGCCACCTCGCTCATGGCGCGTGAGAGTACACTCGTACGGGTGATCCCGAAGGAGTCCGGCGACCTCAAGCTGAGCGCCTCACCGGTCTCCTCCCTCTCCTTCATCAAGGGGATGAAGTCCTATGAGGACAATGCTCAGGTGCGTGTGGAGCTTAATTATAAGCTCTCCGCCACCTTCCTCGGTATGGTCTCCGTGGCGAGCGATGTGCCGACGACGGTGGAGGCGACCTTTACCCTCCTCCGACTGCCGGAGGAGACGATGCCTATACGCATCGCCGACACCCGCGTCGGGACCTTCACCACCGGGCGGCTCAATTTCTCCCCGCTCAAGGACAAGACCGACAACATCTACATCGCCCACCGACGGCGACTTGAGCCGGCAGACTCCGCTGCCTACGCCTCCGGTGGACTCTCTAAGCCCAAGGAGCCGATCGTCCTCTATCTCGATCCCGCATTCCCCGAGGAGTGGAAGCAGCCGATCCGAGACGGTATCCTGGCGTGGAATACGTCCTTTGAGAAGATCGGATTTAAGGATGCCATCGAGGTAAGGGACTTCCCCGACCCCTCCACCGGCTTCGATCCGGACAATCTGAAGTACTCCTGCATCCGCTATATTCCCAATCAGGGAGAGAATGCCTACGCCCCCTCGTGGGTCGACCCAAGGACAGGAGAGATCATCAGCTCGACACTCTTCATCTTCAATAACATCGAGCAGCTTTTCTACAAGTGGTACTTCACCCAGAGTGCCCTCGTAGATCCCTCGATCCGCAACTTCCCTCTCCCTAAGGCGAAGAGGGATGCGATGCTCACCTTCTCCGTCAAGCACGAGATGGGGCACATCCTCGGTCTGTCACATAATATGATCGCCACGGCGGCTGTCCCGACAGACTCCCTCCGGAGCGCCTCCTACGTACGAGCTCACGGTGTCACCCCGAGCATCATGGACTATGTCCGGCTCAATTATGTGGCTCAGCCGGGCGACAACGTCCCGATGGCCCTCCCCGAGATCGGTCCTTACGACGACTATGTGGTCGAGTGGCTCTACCGCTACTTCCCCCTCTTCTCGCAGGACATCTACGCTCAGGCTGAGGTGCTGGAGAAGTTTGTCACCTCCAAGACAAATGACCCGATCTACCGCTATCTCCCGGAGCAGACCAATGTCTACGATCCGCGGGTCATCTCCGGTGACCTCGGCGACGACCCGATCAAGAGCAGCGACTATGGGATAAAAAATCTCGCCCGCATCTCGCAAGAGTTCCCCGAGTGGATCACCGACGACGAGGACACCCGCAAGAAGGATAAGCTGGATCTCGCCATCTCGCAGACCTTCCACTCTCTCGTAAAGAATGTGATGCACCAGATCGGTGGTATCTACGTCAATCCCTCTATCCCCGACGCGGAGCACCCCATCTACACCGTGCTCCCCCGCGAGACTCAGAGAGCCTCACTCAAGTGGGTGGTAGACCAGATCAAGGACTTTGATAAGTATGCCAATCGAGAGCTCGAGTGCAGGAGCCATATCCGCATCAGCTACTACGATCAGCTCTACGAGTTCCTGATCAATGACCTCTACAACACCCGTATGCGCGTTCTCACAGCCGAGCACCTCGTCCCCGGCAGCTACTCACAGCAGGAGTACTTCGAGGACCTGACGAAGGAGGTCTTCGCCTCACTCACCGAGCATCGCGACCCCACCCGAGCAGAGATCCTGCTGCAGAGAGGGTTCATCAACCTCGGTCGGGCGGTAGTCACCGACACCAAGGT
>NZ_CAKRLH010000221.1 GCF_934359325.1 uncultured Porphyromonas sp. | reverse complement strand
CCCTGTCGGGGTGCATCGTTCACCACTCTTCACAATGAGTGGAGTGGCTCCTGTAACGCTCAAATGCGTTAGCCCTGACCCAACCACATAGTTCACCGGTAACCCAAGATATTTATTTGCTGTGCTTAGCGCAAAGCGGCTTGGTTTACCAATAAAAATGACGACATTTGAAAACCAAGGTCGGAAGCAGTCAACTCCATTAACCTGAAGTTCTCTACTCTACCGATCACAACTCACATCTAACAACCATCACAAATAGTATTATTATGATTAAGAACAGGAGCCTTATGGCTCTTCTAATTCTGACCGGTCTCTGTCTGCTGTGTTCCTCATGCGATAGGCTTACAGACTGGAGATCGGTATCGTGGAATCACTACGCCACTGGTTTCTACTTAGAGAACGATTTGAAGGTCAAGACACAACAGGAAGGTGTCATTGAGATCACAAAATCTTTGCCTCGTGGAAACACGTGGGAGGAAAGGCAAGAGCAGTTCCTTACGGTAAACACTCTATTTTTCCTCCCACAGAAGCGCGGGCAATTAGAGCAGATTGTCCAAAAATTTGGCGAAGCCGACCACAAAGAGAGAGTCTACGCAGGCTATGCGAAACCCGCTCCTCAATGGAGTACTCCCGATCGCTGCTTCCTCAAGACGCCGATAGACAAGGTGGAGCTGGTCAGTGACAGAGACTGGGGGGATCAGCCAGCGGGGAGTGTACTCAATGCGCACTTCTGGCTCCTCGGTCGCTGCCATGACCGCTATGCGAAGCATCTCGACAATCCCGGCAGGCAGAGAATGCCGGCAGACTTCCACGTCAATAGCGAAGCCTATATGAAGCTGGTGGCGCAGGCTTATGACCGAACCGGGGAGGAGGACTGGGATCTCCGAGACGGTCTCTATGAGGTGATCCTATCGCCTCTGGACAGAGTAGACTTCGCATCGATGGACTACTTAGAGCCACAGCTATTCCTCACGTCGGACAGTCCCCACTTCGCCGAGCCTCAGACGCTCACCATCCGTACCACCTTCCGCGACGGCACCGTCACGACCCTCACGGCCGAAATCAACAAACCCAAGTAACTACGTATACTCTTATGACGTTATCCAAGAAGTACCTCTGTACGGTAGCCCTGGCTCTGCTGGGTGCCGTAGCCTTCCCCTCCTGCAACTGCAATGGCGGGGAGGATCAGCCGACCCCTCCACCAGCAGAGGAGAAGGCACTCGTATCATCACTCACCGTGACGGTAGAGGACCTAATCAACTCCACAAAGGCTGACATGACTAATCAGTACACATACGACAAGGAGGGTCGGGTGTCCTCAATTACGGTCGTCATGACGGGTGACGAGGGTCCCCACAGCGAGACCTGGCCCATCAGCTACGGAGATGGCACCATGACCATTTCCTACCCTTCTGAGCCACTGGTGCTTCTGACAAATGCCAGCGGCTATATCGTTGGGGAGAAAACGAGTGGAGCCGAGAGTTTCTTCTCAGCATCCTACGACAGCGAGGGACACCTCCGGTCACTCAAGCGCGACGAGCATGGAGTCTACACCTTCAACTGGAAGGGAGACTTGATCTCAGAGCGCCAGCTTAGTATCGCCGAGTCGCAGGACATGACTTCACACACGACCTTTACCTACAGCGAGACAAAAGATCCCGCCGGGCTTATGGTCCTCTACATCCCGGAGTTCACCGACATTCCCTTCCCCGGAATGTGGTTTGGCAAAGCACCCGCTTACCTCCCGTCGAAGCGCGTAAGCACGCTTAAGATGCCGGTCAGCAACCTACCCGTCGAGGTGACCACCACATTCGACTACACCCTTGACGCAGAGGGTCGTCCAGTAAAGATCGTTGCCACGGAGGACTTGCAGTCCAAGAGCAAAGACTTCATACCGGACTTCGCAGGAAAGATCCTTCGTACCACCTTTGAGATCACCTATAAGTAAGCGAGCAGAGAGCTCGGTGATACGACGTGGTGCAAAGGTACGAGGGGAAAGGGAGGGCGTAGTATCATCGGGACGCAAACTGTCTCCTGACTGAAACAACTGTCACAATATACGCCAAAGGGGCTGTCTCACCGAGAAGTGAGGCAGCCCCTTTGGGATTGATCTATACTCTAAAGCTGTGCCTTAGGCATTGGCAGCGGCGACGAGGTCAGCGACCGTCTTATTGGCATCGCCAAGGAGGAGAGTTACGCCGGACTCACGCTCGTAGAGCGGGTTGGGGACACCGGCGTAGCCGGGGTTGAGGTCGTAGTTGCAGATGATGACGTACTTCGCCTGATCGACGTTGAGCACCGGCATACCGTAGATCGGCGTGCCCTCAGCCTCGCGGGCGGCAGGATTGAGGACGTCATTCGCTCCGATCACGATCACGAGGTCGGTGTCCTTGAAGTCGTCGTTGATTCGCTCCATCTCGAAGAGGTCATCGTAGGGCACATCCGCCTCGGCGAGGAGGACATTCATATGGCCCGGCATACGACCGGCAACGGGATGGATCGCAAAACGAACCTCTGCGCCCTTGCGGGTCAGGGTGTCGGCCAACTGCTTCACTAAGTGCTGTGCCTGGGCGAGCGCCATACCGTA
>NZ_CAKRLH010000220.1 GCF_934359325.1 uncultured Porphyromonas sp. | reverse complement strand
ACCGGGAGTCGTGGCGAAGTACAGAGAGGAGGCTGTCGTCAGAGATGCGACACTCCTTGACCACGCTCTGTTCGTCCGTCATATGGCACCGGACTCGTGGTTTGCCGATGGTGGTAGCGGCACGAGACGAAATTATTCCATCCTCTTTGACACAAAGACTCACAGCCCCAGATACGTCGCCTTCCCGATGTATCCTGCTGTAATAGGAAATACCGAGCGGACCAATAGGTGGGATTACGATCCCGAGCTATCGGCCACGGTCCAGCCACAGCTCTATAAGTCTTATCTCGGACACTGGTCCAGAGGACACATGCTGGCAAGTAGCTCCAGGACAGCATCCAGAGAGCTCAATGTGACCACCTTCTACTTCTCCAATATGCTCCCCCAAAACCAGGATCAAAATGGAGGGCAGTGGAATCAGCTGGAGAATAAGGAGCGCGCCTGGGCTCAGCAGGTCTCCAAGTACGACACCCTTTACGTCGTCTGCGGCCCGGTGTATAGCAAGGAGCCGCTACAGATGACCAAGGATCGTGCAGGGAAGCAAATCCCCGTACCGGATGCCACGTACAAGGTCTTCCTCCGGCAGGAGAAGTCCACAGGGAACTGGCACAGCATCGGCTTTATTATGCCCAATAGATCCCTCTCGGGGACGAAGTACAGCGCTTACGCTGTGCCGGTGTCTGAGGTGGAGCGTCAGACGGGACTCCAGTTCTTTACCCACCTCCCCAAGGATAAGGCGGTGAGCATTAAGTCACAGAATGATCCCTCGCACTGGCGTTAGTTATAGAAGTCACGACAAGTAGTAACAAATACACTATGATACATCACTCGACACTGCGTACACTCATAGTAGCGATATGCGCACTTACACTGGGGCTCTCCTCCTGCTGTAGAGGGCCGGAGCACTGCTCCGCAGGCTGTACGCCCGATGATCCGGAGGATCCATACATCCTGAGGGCAGGCAACTTGAGGGTGGTCGGTATCCTCAGAGACTATGATCCCGCCTCGGGCATGATCAGTCTGAGCTGGCGAGATCGTGATGCCATCGGTATCACTGCTATCTCAGGCGAAGCTGCACTTGGCACGAACGTCAAGTACACGACCATGCGCTCCCTCGGCAATCACTTCGTCGCTGCCACACGAGGCATACGCCTCGGAGAGGGCGAGAGCTGTGACCTGATTGCATACTACCCATACTGCGAAGCACTACAGGAGGGTAATCTCCTGCCGGTGTCGATGACTTCGCCGCTCTATTTCTCTCGCATCAAGACCGGTGTAACCGCCGAAGCGGAGGCAGTGTTGGAGTTCCGTCCTGTACTCTCCCCCTTACTGATCAAGCTCTCCGGGGTAGACCTTAGAGGGGCAAAGCTCGAGCTGAAAGGAGTAGCCAAGTCGGGGAAGGTGAATGTAACGGACGGCTCAGTGATCATAAGCGAGGAGAAGGAGACCATTAACGCTCCACTCTCAGTGTCCGGAGACCTTGCGGGGACCGCTTTTCTGCGTCTTATTCCCGGGCAAAATCTCAAGGGGATGACCCTGAGGATCGTTACATCTCAGTATGTTTTTTCCTATCTCATTACACAAGACATAGAGCTGAAGAGTGGTGAGCCCAATATCATCGAGCTTAAGCTAAAGGCTGATGACGGAACTGCCTCGGGCACCGTCACTACCGCCGATGGGTCGATCCTCCCGATGGAGGATGTGGTCATAGATGCCGGCACCATCCATGTCGACTGAATACCTTAGCTCTGTCAATCAGTGAATCAAGAATATATGTTTAGACGAAAATTAGCAGCGGGACTCGCTATCATACTGGCACTAGCCGGAGTATCCCATGCATCTTCCCAGGAGACAGCGACCGAGCCTGTGGTCATCGGTCGCGTCGTGGATGCGGAGGGAGGTGATCCCGTGGCAGGTGTACGAGTTCATCTCGAGCAAAGCGGTCTGTCATGGATTACTGCATCGGATGGACGCTTTAGGTTTGTCGTTCCCGCCCCTGGTACAGATCGGCTGACATTGTCGGGTCATGAGATTATTACTCAGAGTCTCGATGTGAGCATTTCCCCTCATGGGGTGACCGACCTCGGGGATCTCACCGTGTCGGTTACGATTATGGAGGCTGACCAGTCCCTCGTGGGCGTGGTCGATGCCTTAGAGCTGGGAGAGTCGGGTAATGATCAGACGATCAGCCCGACCGTCATTCTCTCCAATGATATTTTCCTGAAGAATGCCGGGTTCAACTTCTCCCAATTCCGTTACCGGACTCGCGGCTACGACAGCCGCTACGAGCAGCGGTACATCAATGGTGTGGCATTCAACGATCTCGTCCGTGGGGTCTTCAACTACTCCTCCATCGGTGCGATCAATGACCTGACAAAGAATGGTAATGCAATCAATTACGTGGGAGCGTCGGACTTTTCTTTCGGTGACCTGGGTGGCTCACAGAACATCAATATGCGCCCATCCGGCTACAGTCGCGGCGGAAAGCTGACTCTCTCCGGGACGAATCGCAACTACTACGCCCGCACAATGATCAGCTACAATACCGGTCTGATGGATAATGGCTGGGCATTTACCGGACTCCTTGG
>NZ_CAKRLH010000219.1 GCF_934359325.1 uncultured Porphyromonas sp. | reverse complement strand
CGCAAGATCGTCGTCAAGACCATCCAGCGCATCGCCACCGAGACTGCGATAGAGAATGCGGTCACCGTCTTCCACATCGACAACGACGACATCAAGGGACGCATCATCGGTCGTGAGGGACGCAACATCCGCGCCCTCGAGGCGGCCACCGGCGTCGAGATCATCGTCGACGACACCCCGGAGGCGATCCTGCTCTCCTGCTTCGACCCCGTCCGCCGCGAGCTGGCGCGTCTCTCGCTCCACGAGCTGGTACAGGACGGACGCATCCACCCCGCCCGCATCGAGGAGGTGGTCGAGAAGACTGAGAAGCAGCTCGAGGAGGAGATCATGGAGACCGGTGAGCGGACCGTGATCGACCTCGGTATCCACGGCATGCACCCCGAGCTGATCCGCCTCGTCGGTAAGATGAAGTACCGCTCCAGCTATGGGCAAAACCTCCTCCAGCACAGTCGAGAGACCGCCAACCTGAGTGCCGTCATGGCTGCTGAGCTCGGCGTAGATGCGAAGAAAGCACGCCGCGCCGGACTTCTCCACGACATCGGCAAGGTGGCTGATGAGGAGCCGCAGATGCCTCACGCCCTCCTCGGTATGAAGCTCTGCGAGAAGTATAAGGAGAAGCCCGACATCTGCAATGCTGTCGGCTCCCACCACGACGAAATCGAGATGAGCACCCTCATCGCCCCCATCGTGCAGGTCTGTGATGCGATCAGCGGCGCACGACCTGGCGCACGTCGTGAGATCGCCGAGGCTTACATCAAGCGGCTTAAGGCACTCGAGGACCTCGCCCTCTCCTACCCCGGAGTGATCAAGACCTACGCCATCCAGGCAGGTCGCGAGCTTCGCGTCGTCGTCGGAGCCGACAAGGTCGACGATGCCGGCACGATCGAGCTCTCCAATGCGATCGCTGAGCGCGTACAGGACGAGCTCACCTACCCCGGTCAGGTCAAGATCACCGTCATCCGAGAGCGCCGCGTCGTCTCCTACGCCAAGTAATCCCAGGGCTGACGCATTTGAGTTTTACCTCACCCGCCGGATCCCGCAGGGACTTACCCGCCGGTCCCTCTCCTCATACACCCCGGCGCCGGGGTGTATCGTATCGAGCTAGATAGAGTTCGGTGAATTCTAAACCCGGTATTAGTGATCACTAAACCCGGTAATAGTGATCACTAATACCGGGTTTAGTTTGGGGGCGAAGGGCTGACGCATCTGAGTCTGATAGTAAACTATCTGATGCTCGTCTGAGAGGCTGATGCTCAGGTATGCGGATGAGCAGTCTCTCTTATCGCTCATCTCCGATGTGGCGGCTACCCGCAAGGGGTCGGGACACGAAATAAACTCTCATTAGACCTTTGCATAATACCCCATCTGCGGTGTCACTTTCGAGATTCGAGCTTGGTCATGTGCGTAAGCACACTCCCTTTGCCCTCACTCTCAGATCCTTGCATCTGGGGTATTCTGTAAAGTCCCTGCCGAAAAATCGGTGCTATTCGGCGAAGGACCATTTTGCAAAGGTCTTTCTCATACATCGGCATAATGTCGTAAGGGTGCCGTAAGACTTTCCCAGGTAGAAATGATGATCGGGTGAGCCGAGAGGAATCTTGGCACACCCGATCATCGTATGAATGGTGTCAGGGGGAGCTTACTTGGCACTGAGGATCTCGATGTCACCCTTGCCATCGCAGGTGATGTTGCGGCGGTCGGTGCAGCGGATGGTGATCTCGGAGGAGAGATCGGCATCGAGGGTGCCGCCCTTCACCGTGAGATCACTCCCATCCACCTCGCCACCTGAGGAGGCGGAGATGCTGACGGTGTCGCCGGTGCCGGTTAGGGTGATCTCGCCCCCGGTGCCGGCATGCATGTCTGCGAGGTGGAAGGATCCGGTGTACTCGATCTCGCTCCCGGTCTTGGACTTGAGCTTCAGTGTCCTATGCTTACCGGAGAGGTAGAGCTCGCCCCCGGTGGCGGCAGTGGCGATCACTTCTCGTGCATCACCGGTGAAGAGCAGTTCGCCGCCGGTGAAGCACTTCAGCTCCAGCCGGGCGATCTTGGTGGGGCGGTAGTTCTTGTCTATATGTAGCTCAGCGCCGGTCTCCGCCTTCAGAGCCGTGAGACCATTGAGATCGGTGAGGGTGACGACGGCGAGGTAGGTGTGGTCGTCGTCTTTGATGGTCCCAAAGGAGGGCTTTATGGAGATGCGGAGCGACTTCTTCGAGACGTCGGTGGAGCACTTGACCTTGTCAATATTGTCGACGTAGAGGTCCACTTTATTCTCCGTGCCGGGACGGAGCACCACCTCGAAGCCTGTAGAGGCGGTTATGTCGGTGGGGCAGTAGTCGAGGGTGATGGTCTTATCCGGCACCTGGCCGGGCTCCTGAGCCTCTGCGGCGACAAAGCCGGCGAGTAGGGCGAGGGAGGCAAGTAGGTATCTGAGGGTGCGCATAGTGTTTGGTATGAAATAAAAGAGTTATCGGGGCAGTGCTCCGGTGAGATAGTAGGTGAGGTTGATCGAGCGGAGGAGGCGGGTGTAGACGCTCTGGAGGTACTGCGACTTGGCTCCGATGAGCTTATTCTTGGACTGCTCCCACTCGTAGGCGGT
>NZ_CAKRLH010000218.1 GCF_934359325.1 uncultured Porphyromonas sp. | reverse complement strand
CCCTCGAGGTTGTAGGCGATGACGATGCCGCCGATGCAAGTGGGGATATGGATGATCGGCATAGGCATGGCCTTGGCGATCTTCTCGTCGGAGAGGAACTCGTCCGTACCGCCGAAGTCGACCGTCGTCTCGGCCAGATTGCGCTGACCGGCGCCGCTGCCGACACCGCCGTAGCTCACATGGATGCCCTCCGCGTCGCCATACTGCTTCGCCACCTCGATGTAGAAAGGGGCAGGGAAGGTTGCCCCGGCGCCGCTTAGGGTCTTCGTGCCGGCGCAACCGCTCAGCCACGGAAGCAGCGCCAGACCCAGCAAGGAGTAGATCAGAAAATGCTTTGCCACAATAAAAAATGAATGAGTATCTGTCTCTTTGTGGCAAAGGTACTCAGGTGGTTATACCTTGCTGTTACGGCGGTGTGACATTGTTGTTACAAGGCAAGTCGGACAAGTCGGACGTGAGGTGCTAAAGGTGGTGAAAGAGGCTAAAGGGCGACGAGTTGGCTCACGAGGGATCGGCGCTGCCCTTCATGCGCTCAAGGTTGTCCTCCGTGGTGAGAGCCTCTATAAAAGGAGCGATCCCGCCGTCAAGCACACTGTCGATGTCGTGAATCGATAGTCCGATGCGGTGGTCCGTGACGCGGCTCTGGGGGAAGTTGTAGGTCCGGATCTTCTCCGACCGATCGCCGGTGGAGATGAGAGAGCGCCGCTCTGAGGCGCGCTCCGCCTCCTGTCGCTCCCGCTCCTGATTGTAGATGCGGGTGCGTAGCTCCTCCATCGCCTTCGCCATATTCTGCCGCTGGGATCGCTCGTCCTGCGACTGCACGACGATGCCGGTCGGGATGTGCGTCAGCCGGACGGCGGAGTAGGTGGTATTGACCCCCTGACCACCGGGACCGGAGGCGCAGAAGATGTCAGTGCGTATGTCCTCGCTCCTTAGCTCCACATCCACCTCGTCTGCCTGTGGCAGCACGGCGACCGTAGCGGCGGAGGTCTGTATCCGCCCCTGCGACTCCGTCACCGGGACACGCTGCACGCGGTGGACGCCGCTCTCGTACTTGAGGCGGCTGTAGACCTTCTCCCCCTCTACGGTAAAGATGATCGACTTAAAGCCACCCATCGTCCCTTCGTTCATCGACGTGACGTGGCAGCTCCACCCCTGCTCGGCGCAGTACTTCTGGTACATCTTGAAGAGATCCCCCGCAAAGAGTGCCGCCTCGTCGCCCCCCGTGCCGGCGCGGATCTCCATGATCACGTCGCGGGAGTCGTCCTCGTCCTTGGGCAGCAGGAGCATCCTCAGCTCCTGCTCCAGCTCCGGCAGCTGCTCCTCGATCGTCTGCAGATCCTCCCTCGCCAGGTCGGACAGCTCGGCATCCTCTCCGGCGGCGATGAGCTTCTCGTCCTCATCTCGCTGGTGGAGGAGTGACTCGTACTGCTCCGCCTTATCGTCGATCTCCTTTAGGTCCTTATACTCTAAGCTCAGCTTGCGGAAGAGCTTCTGATCGCCGATCACCTCCGGGTCTGTCATCCGGATGGTCACCTCGCGAAACTTCGCCCGCAGGGGAGCCAATTGCTCCGCCAGACCCATCATCGGTACTCGAAGCTCCCGAGACTACTCTCGATCACCACCTCGCTTTCGTCAGCCTTCTCGACCCGTCCGATGACCTGAGCATCTATGTCGAAGTGATGCGCCATATCGATCACCTCGGCAGCGTACTGCTCGGGGAGGTAAACCTCCATGCGGTGACCCATGTTCAAGACCTTGTACATCTCCCTGGCCGGGGTCTTGCCGTCGCGGAGGATGGTGTCAAAGAGTGGTGGCAGGTCGAAGAGGTTGTCCTTGATGATCTTTTTCCCCTCCACAAAATGCAGCACCTTGGTCTGCGCCCCTCCGGTGCAGTGGATCAGTCCGTGGATCTCCGGGCGCAGCTCGCGCAGCATCTCCACCAGCACCGGAGCGTAGGTACGGGTCGGAGCGAGGACCAGGTGACCATAGTCGATGTCGAGCCCCTCCACACGGTCTGTCAGGCTGTGCGAGCCGACGTAGACCACATCGTCCGGCAGGCAGTCGTCGTAGGACTCAGGATACTTCTCCGCATAGTGGTGGGCAAAGACGTCATGCCGGGCGGAGGTGAGCCCGTTGCTCCCCATTCCCCCATTGTACTCCGTCTCGTAGGTCGCCTGCCCAAAGGATGCCAGCCCCACGATCACGTCACCGTCAGCGATGCGAGCGGCATCGATCACCTCCTCGCGCCTCATGCGACAGGAGACGGTACTGTCGACGATCACCGTCCGAACGAGGTCGCCCACATCGGCGGTCTCTCCGCCGGTATTGTAGATCCCGACGCCCAGGTCCCGGAGTTGCTCGAGGAGCTCGTCCGTGCCATTGATCAGCGCGCTGATCACCTCACCCGGGATGAGCCGGCTATTGCGCCCGATGGTGGAGGAGTGGAGGAGCCCCTGAGTGGCACCGACGCAGAGGAGGTCATCGAGATTCATCACGATGGAGTCTTGCGAGATGCCACGCCAGACGGATAGGTCGCCCGTCTCGCGCCAGTAGAGGTAGGCGAGAGAGCTCTTCGTCCCGGCGCCATCGGCGTG
>NZ_CAKRLH010000217.1 GCF_934359325.1 uncultured Porphyromonas sp. | reverse complement strand
CCCTCCTGGTGCTCTCCACATTCATCTACACGATCATCACGCTCTTCCGGCAGAAGAAGATCGATGAGATGCGTATCGACTTTGTCAATAATATGACCCACGAGCTGAAGACCCCCGTCAGCACGATTCGCCTCGGCGTGGAGATGCTCTCGGATCCCGACATCGGGTCTCAGTCCGATCGGCGCGCGCGGATCCTCGAGTCGATCAATGCCGAGGCGTACCGCCTGACGTTGCTGATCGAGCAGGTGCTGCAGATGTCCTTCTTCGACAGCCACGACTCCCGTCTCAGGCTCCGCATGACTGAGCTGGATATGGAGGAGATCATCATCGATGCCACATCGACCTACTCGCTCAAGGTCGAGGAGGCAGGCGGCAGCCTGGACCTCGACCTGGAGGCGACCCATACGGAGGTGATGGGAGACAAGCTTCAGCTGACGAATATTGTCTTCAATCTCCTCGACAATGCGATGAAGTACCGCAAGCCTAATGTGCCGCCGCACATCACGGTACACACATCCAATAATGACCGCAACCTGATCATCCGCGTGGAGGACAATGGCTGCGGCATCAAGCGCGAGTATCTCAAGAAGATATTCGACCGATTCTTCCGTGTCCCCTCCGGCAACCGACATGACGTCAAGGGCTTCGGCCTCGGCCTCCCCTACGTCGCCCTGACGGTGCAGTCTCACGGCGGACACATCCATGCAGAGAGCGAGGTGGGAGTGGGGACCACCTTCATCATCTCCCTCCCGCTCCTGACTAGTAAGAGTAATAATACACGAACGAATAAGTAAGAAAAGATCATGGAAAACTCAGTAAAAGTATTCCTCTGTGAGGACGACGAGAGCTTAGGCCCGCTGCTGGCAGACTACCTGACAGAGAAGGGCTACGAGACCGACCTATTCAAGGACGGCGAGGCGGGGCTGAAGGGCTTCGAGGAGCATCCTCGCTTCTGGGACATCTGTGTCCTCGACGTGATGATGCCCAAGAAGGACGGCTTCGAGCTGGCGAAGGACATTCGCTCGCTCAATCCCGAGACCCCCATCATCTTCCTCACCGCCAAGACGCTGAGCGAGGATGTGCAGGAGGGCTTTAGCCTCGGTGCAGATGACTATCTGAAGAAGCCCTTCAATACCTCTGAGCTGACGATGCGCATCGATGCGGTGCTGCGTCGCGTGCAGGGGAAGAAGCCGGATGACGTCGCCTTCTACCGCATCGGAGACTATGTCTTCGACACTCAGCACCAGTCCCTCCAGTACAAGGATGAGGAGCCGGTGAGCCTGACCACCAAGGAGACGGAGCTGCTGGCGCTCTTCTGCGCCAACGCCAATACCACCGTGGATCGCTCCTTTGCCCTCAAGACGATCTGGGGTGAGGACACCTACTTCAACGCCCGCTCCATGGACGTCTACATCACGAAGCTGCGCAAGCACCTCGCCCAGGATCCCGGCATCGAGATCCAGAATAAGCACGGCAAGGGACACCGACTCATCACCCCGGGGGTCAACTCCGAGCCCGACGAGTCCAATACAAAGGTGATCTGATCCCTACCTATGGCTAAGGCATCCACATCCAAGAAGGGGCAGGGAAAGACCCCCTTCCGCAAGAGCGTCAATATCCGCAATAAGCGGGCGACGTACGACTACGAAGTGCTGGAGAGACTCACCGCGGGCATCGTCCTCACCGGTAATGAGATCAAGTCGATCCGCATGGGTCGCGCCTCTCTCGGTCAGAGCTTCTGCTATGTCGATCGCGGAGAGGTGTGGGTCAAGAATATGTACATCGGCACCTATGCCTTTGGCTCCTGGACCCAGGAGGGCTCACGGCGAGACCGGAAGCTACTGCTCAATAAGCGGGAGATCCGGCACCTCACCGAGGCGCAGCACGATCCGGGCTTCACGATCGTGCCGCTCCGGCTCTTCATCAACGGCAAGGGACTAGCGAAGCTGGAGATCGCCATCGCCAAGGGTAAGAAGGAGTACGACAAGCGAAATGCGATCCGAGACCGCGAGATGAAGCGGGAGCTGGATCGGGCGCGTCGCACCCCCTACTGATCCCCTGCGGCAGCTCCACCGGAGACGTACATCCCCCTCTGCCGGGCTCGCATGACCCTGACAGAAAACAGGGGCGCAATGCCCTGACTGTCAGCGGTGGGATATCCGTTGTTTCTAATACCGGTAATAGTTCCGACTATTACCGGTATTAGTTTTGCCTATTACCGACTATAGATTTCTCTCAGAGCCCTTGCGGGTCGTCGTCACTGTATAGCTCAAATACTCAGCCCCGAGCATGCGGCACAGTCTCTTGTGGGAGCGACTCCAGGCCCAGTGGGGTGGGACTACAGTCCCGATAGGGTGGAACTCCAGGGGTGACGCATCTGAGCGTTACAGAAGCCACTCCACTTACTGTGAAGAGTGGTAAAGAATGCACCCCGATAGGGGTGCTCGTCGTTTAGCCACGGGTCGAGGGGCGCAGCCCCGACGACCCGTGGATCAGGCATCGCAGGCGATCGCGACCCCGCCAGGGCGTCGCACTGATTGCTTGACTCTCTGACAAGTGCGACACCCTAGCGGGGTCGTATATATTTCTCGGGATCCTCTTTCCCGGGGTC
>NZ_CAKRLH010000216.1 GCF_934359325.1 uncultured Porphyromonas sp. | reverse complement strand
GCCAAGGCCATGCCTATGCCGATCATCCATATCCCCACTTGCATCGGCGGCATCGTCATCGCCTACAACCTCGAGGGCATCGAGGAGCTTCGGCTCACGCCTGAGGTGATCTCGGGGATCTACACCGGGCGGATCACGGAGTGGAACGACCCGGCAATCCGGGAGCTCAATCCCGATATCACACTGCCCGACCAGAAAGTGATACCGATCTACCGCACCGACGGGAGTGGTACCACCTTCGTCTTCTCGAGCTACATGAGCAAGGTCGACTCCGTCTGGCGCGAGGAGCTGGGCGCTGCCAAGACGCTGGACATCAAGGTGGGCAATGCCGCCAAGGGCAATCCCGGCGTCGCCGGCGTGATCTCCTCCACCCCCGGTGCGATCGGTTACATCGGCTCGGAGTACTCCATGGCTCTCGGCATCCCCGCAGCAGCAATCCGCAACCGCTCGGGACACTTCATCGCCCCCACGATGGAGAGTATCTCCCTCTCCGCCAACCTCAGCGACTTCCCCGACGACACGCGGGTGATGATCGCCGATAGTCCCGACCCCGATGCCTACCCCATCAGCACGATGACCTGGCTCATCGTCTACAAGGAGCAGAGCTACGGTCACAGGAGCCTCGAGAGTGCCCGGCTGCTGCAGGACTTCCTCTACTACATCGTCGGTGAGGAGACACACGAGGCGGCGCGCAAGACCCACTACGCCTCCCTTCCGCCCCTTGCTCTCGAGAAGGCTCGTGCCGTCATCGCCTCCATGACCTACCAGGGTAAGCCCCTGAGCGAACCATGAAAAAAGATCGTTTCTTCAACGCCCTGCTGACGATCGTCGGCATTGGATTCATCCTCCTGACTGCCGCAATCGTCTACACGCTCGCCTCGATGAGCGGTCCCGCAGTGAGCCACTTCGGCTTCTTCGACTTCCTCTCCGGCAGCGAGTGGAGCGACAAGACAGAGAGCTACGGCGCCTGGCCCTTCATCGTCGGCACGCTGGAGACCTCGCTCCTGGCGCTGCTGCTCTGTGTCCCCTTCTCCCTCGCCGTGGCACTCTTCTCGGGCGAGTACTTTAGGGGAAAGAAGATCGCTGCCGTCGTCAGCGCTGTCGTGGATATGCTGGCGGGGATCCCCTCGATCGTCTACGGTCTCTGGGGCTTCTACACGATCCGCCACCTGATGATCGTCTGGGGCTGGAGCGGCCAGGGCTTCGGCGTCATCCTCGCCTCGATCGTCCTGGCGATCATGATCATCCCTTACGCCTCGTCGCTCTCGAGCGAATTCATCTCTATGGTTCCGGGGGAGCTGAAGGAGGCCGCTTATGGGCTCGGGGCAACCCGCTTCGAGGTGATCAAGAGCGTCTCCCTACCCGGCGCCGCATCGGGCATCTTTGCCGCCTACACCCTTGCCTTCGGTCGCGCACTCGGCGAGACGATGGCGGTAACTATGCTGATCGGTAATACGAACAACATCCCCTTCACCCTGAGTGAGAGCGGCGACCTGATCGAGACCGGTAATACGATGGCGTCGGTGATTGCCAACCAATTTGGCGAAGCGACGGGACTCAAGCTCAGTGCCCTCTTCGCCATCGGTCTGATCCTCTTCCTCATCACGGCGCTGATCAATTGCGCCGCCAAGATCATCATCTCCAGACTTAAGCCATGAGTAACAACAGCTCCCTTGAGACTTACTCCCTGAGGCCGACGCACCAGCAGCGGCGCCGTGTCACCAGCAGGGTCGTCTTCGCTCTCGTCTGTATACTTAGTCTCGCCACGGCGATCCCGCTACTGGCGATCCTCATCGAACTGATCGCCAAGGGCTGGCATCAGCTCAATCTCGACTTCTTTACCCGCGTTGTCCCCTCATCCATCGAGGCGATGCTGGCCAAGCAGAGCGGTCAGCCGATCCCCGGTGGTATCCTCAATGGCATCGTCGGCACCCTCATCATGGTGGGTCTCGCCTCGCTCATCTCGATCCCCTTCGGTCTCCTCGGCGGCATCTACCTCCACATCAATAGGGGAAAAAAGATGGCGACCATGGTCCGCACGCTCGCTGACATCCTCCAGGGCGTGCCTTCGATCATCTGCGGCATCCTCGTCTATATGTGGGTGGTGCGCGCCATGCACAGCTACAGCGCTGTCGCCGGTGCGGTCGCCCTCGCGCTGATGATGATCCCGATGATCACCCGTAGCACCGAGGAGGCGCTCAATATGCTCCCCGGTTCGCTCCTCGAGTCGGGTCTCGCCCTCGGCAGCTCCTACACCTCTGTCATGCTCCACGTGCTGCTCCCCTCCGCCATCGGAGCGATCATCACCGGTATCCTCCTCTCCATCTCCCGCGTGATGGGCGAGACGGCACCGCTGATGGTCACCGCCCTCGGCGCCACGTATGTCAATCTCGACGTCACCAGCCCCACCTCAGCCGTCAGCCTGCTGATCTGGGAGTTTTACAACGACCCCAACCTCGTCGACCTGATCTGGTCCACCGCCCTCTTCCTCCTGATCCTCATCCTGGCTCTCAATCTCGCTGCCAAGACCATTGCTGCGAAGCGAGGCGTCAAGAGATAATCGAATAAATCTTAGATTTGTATGTCCACTACCACCAATAGCTCCACGAAGGTCAT
>NZ_CAKRLH010000215.1 GCF_934359325.1 uncultured Porphyromonas sp. | reverse complement strand
AAGGTGGTGGTATTTGACAAGAAGGAGGGCGTCCACTTCGGCGACACGGTTCGCTGCCACATCGACGACGTCACCAGTGCCACCCTATTGGGTCATCTCGTCTGACCACACCATATAGTATATCTCCGCCTATCGGTTTCTCCCCAGTATTATCTGACATTTCATGAGACGAAGCACTCTTCTGCTGCTCCTATGGAGCTTCCTGGCTCTGATGCCCTCGCTCTCGGCGCAGCGCGTCCGAGTCGCCTGCATCGGCAACTCTGTCACTTACGGTTACGGGCTGGAGGATCCGGCGGCGCAGTCCTACCCCACCATCCTCGGTCAGTTCCTCGGCGAGGGGTATGAGGTGCGAAACTTCGGTCACAGCGGATCCACCCTCCTCAGGGACGGGCACAATCCCTACGTGGAGACGAAGGAGTTTGCTGCGGCACTCGCTTTCAAGCCCGACGTGGCGGTGATCCACTTGGGACTCAATGACACCGACCCCCGCAACTTCCCGCACTACCGGGATCGCTTCGTGGCGGACTACTGCACCCTGATCGACTCCCTCAGGGCGGTCAATCCGGAAATGGACATCAGGATCTGCAGTATGACTCCCATCTTCCCCTGTCACTCACGATACATCTCCTCCACGCACGACTGGTATCGGATCCTGCAGGGACTGATCCCGCGGGTGGCTCAGGCCCGTCAGACGGGATTTATCGATCTCTACGAGGCGTTTCGCCACCGCCCCGATCTGATCACCGATCCGCCCACGCTCCACCCGAATGCTCGCGGAGCTCGTCATCTGGCAGAGACAGTCTTCCGATCCCTTACGGGTGACTACGGCGGTATCAGCCTCGATGGCGCCTGGCAGCCCCACATGGTGCTGAGGCAGGGGATGACCCACACGATCACCGGTCATGCAGACAGAGGGGACCGGATCACCCTCCGGTGGCGAGGCGAGCGCTATCTCTCAGCACCGGTGGGGGATGATGGGAAGTGGTCGATCACCTTCCCCGCCGGAGAGGCGACCGGAGAGCCTCAGCTGCTGTCCGTAGAGGGGAATGAGAAAAAGATCACTCTCCCAGACCTCCTCGTGGGAGAGGTCTGGCTCGTCAGCGGTCAGAGCAATATGGCATTCTCTCTCAGGGATGCCACCGGCGGATCGGACTATGCCGCGACACGTCATCCCCGGCAGGGCACCCTGCGGCTGCTTCGCCTGAGACCCTTCGCCGAGACAGACAGCAGGCCATGGAGCGAAGAGGCTCTGCGTCGAGCCAATGAGCTCGACTTCTATCACGGCGAATGGAAGGCAGTCAGTACCGAGACGGCACTCGACTTTTCAGCCGTGGGATACGCCTTTGCCACACAGATGGCAAGCAAACT
The DNA here is from genome assembly GCF_934359325.1 of uncultured Porphyromonas sp. GTDB lineage: Bacteria > Bacteroidota > Bacteroidia > Bacteroidales > Porphyromonadaceae > Porphyromonas_A. The sequence goes on along the minus strand of NZ_CAKRLH010000215.1, from coordinate 1,281 downwards.
GGACGTGCCGGTGGGCGTCATCGAGATCGACAATGGCGGCACCCCTCTCACCTCGTGGGTGAGCAGAGACATTCTGGAGGACGATCCGAGGTTTGCCAAGGTCTTTGACCACTGGCGAGACAATGACTACACCATGCAGTGGTGTCGGGAGCGAATGGAGACCAACCTGCAGCTCACGAAGGATCCCTTCCAGAGACATAGCTATGACCCCTCCTTCAACGAAGAGACCGGCTACCGCCTTATCTATGGTCAGTCGCTCTCCGGCGTGCTCTGGTATCAGGGCGAGAGTGATGCGGAGAATGCGGAGCAGTATGGTCTCCTCTTCCCCCACTTCGTCCGGGATCTGCGTCGTCACTTCGGCACTGATCTGCCTGTGCTGACGGTGCAGCTAAGCAACCTTGATCGTCCCTCCTGGGGGCGATTTAGAGACCTGCAGCGCCGTTTGGCTGAGGAGATGAAGGGGGTAAGCCTCGTCACCAGCTATGATCTCGGCGAGCGGGGCGATGTGCACTACCACGACAAGACGCCTCTCGGCGAGCGTGCTGCACGTCTGGCACTTCAGTCTGTCTACGGTCACCGCACCGGGGCAGAGGCGACTGCGGCGAGACCCCTACGCATCGAGGCGTGTGCCGATGGATGGAGGCTCTCACTGGATGCCGGCGAAGGGACCCTCGAGACCTCCGACGGCGCAGAGGTACGGGGTCTCCTCGGGGAGACGCTGGATGGGCGGTGGATCCCGCTGCGGGGCGATATCGACGGAGCTAGTCTGAGGATCAAGTGTCCCGAGGGATCACTCCGGATCGTCTCCGTCGCCTATGCCTTCACCGGCTGGACGGATGCCAACCTGCGCACCGCCGGAGGACAGCCGGTCCCCACCTTTATCCTACCCATCCCGGAGCGGTAGTAGCCGGGGCAAGGTGATGCCCTCAGAACTAATACCGATATTAGACGAAACTATAGTCGGTATTAGTGAACACTAATATCGGTAATAGTCAAACCTATTACCGGTAATAGAAACAGCCTTCAGCCTACTGCTGACCCCCAGTCCGTTACGGAGAGCTCCACAGCCTGTGATACCGGCCTCTAATCCGTCAGGTCTCCGGATCCATAGGTGACGCACTTGAGCGTTACAGGAGCCACTCCACTCATTGTGAAGAGTGGTGAACGATGCACCCCGACAGGGGTGCCCGTTTCTTAGCCCCGTGGTCGAGGGGCGTAGCCCCGACGACCCGGGGGTCAGGCGTTGCTAGCGATCCCGCGACCCCGCTAGGGTGTCGCACT
>NZ_CAKRLH010000214.1 GCF_934359325.1 uncultured Porphyromonas sp. | reverse complement strand
CCGCTCTCGCGGATGATCCTCTCCGTCCTCGCCCCGGAGCCTGAGGTGGAGCGGTATGCGCTGATCTACTTCGCCATAGTAGTGATGGGAGCACCGGCGATACTGACGACGAATGCGATGAACGGGTGGTTCATCGGGATGCAAAACAGCTGGTACCCGATGGCGGTCAGCATTGTCACCAATCTCGTCAATATCGGTCTCTCGGCCTTCCTCGTGCTGAGTGAGGGGCGAGGGATAGAGGGCATCGCCATCGGTACGCTGGTGGCGCAGTGGCTCGGGATGCTCCTGCTCGGGGGCGGCGTCCTGCTGCTCTATGTGCGGCGGGGAAGGGTCGTGCTGCCCCGCCGGTTGAGCGCCCTTGGGGAGGAGCTGGGGCGGTACTTCTCGACGAATGTGCATATATTCTTCCGCACGCTGCTGATGGCCTGCGTGAGTGTCTACTTCGTCTACGCCGGAACACGTATGGGGACGCTGACGTTGGCGGGGAATGCGCTGCTGTATCAGTTCTTTACCCTCTTCTCCTACTTCATCGACGGCTTTGCCAATGCCGGCGAGGCGATCGTCGGAGATGCTTATGGACAGCGAGAGCGGCCTGCGCTGCGGAGGGCGGTGCGGCGTCTGCTCGGCTGGGGGATAGGTCTGGGAGTAGTGGTGACGGCGATCTATGCCGGTGCCGGGCGGGGACTCCTCGCGCTGCTGACGGACGAGCAGGAGGTGCTGCAGCAGGCACTTCGCTACCTGCCGTATATGGTGGTGCTCCCGCTGGCGGGATGCATCGGCTTCGTGATGGATGGCGTCTTCATCGGGATGACGGCGACGCGGGAGATGATGTGGAGCATGCTGGTGGCGGTGATCCTCTTCTTTGCCACCTACTTCGGTCTCCCGGTCGAGGACGGCAATGCGGCACTGATGTGTGCCTTCCTTATCTACCTTGCTGCTAGGGGTTTTGTCCAGCAGCTCATCGCACTGCGGCTGGAGGGGCTGGGGATCCCCTTTACTCGTCGCTACATCATTCTCGCCGGCACCACATATGACGAAGAGCGGGCGGGGGCACTGAGGGAACTGATCCATGCGGCGCTCCCCGAGGCGCGACTGACAGAAGCGATGACGTCGGAGGATGCGGGGGGCAGCGGGCGGATCTACCGAAATGCGCTGCTGATCCTCGACAGCCGAGAGGAGCCGGACGTGCTCGCCCGGCGGATGAAGGCGCTGGAGGAGAGAGCGGGCCGCATCCGCACCCCGGGCGGAGAAGTGGCGCTCGACCTCGATGTTGTCCTCTGTGACGACCAAGTCCTCCGCCCCGCCGACTACGCCGCCCCCTACTTCCAGTCCCTCTACCGCCAGCTCAATAATAACAAATAGAAAAAGGTCCTCGCAGTGCTATTAAGAGTGCTGCGAGGACCTTTTTTTATTCCTTCCGATGTAGATGTAGAACTATCTTACTGGCGGGGACGGGCGTCGACCTTGAGGATCGCACCGGTGGCGGGATCGAAGCGGACGGAGGTTTCCATCTTCTTGTCAGTGAAGAGACCGCCCTCGAGCGCCTCCAGGCTGCCCAGCTGAGCCACCGGCAGACTCCTGCCGGCGATCTTCCGGTCACGGTAGAGCAGCACAGCCTCAGCCGAACCCGGGACGACGTAGACGATCCCCTTGCGGAGCTGCTTCTCCTTCTTCTTCAGATCCCTCTCGGCAAGCTCCGGCGCTCGCTCCGTCACTCTCAGATCCAGATAGATCGGCTCGCCCCGCAGATCGTCTGCCGGGAGCAGCCCATCGTGCTCGGAGAAGCGAAGAGCCACCTGACGTCCCTCAGTGATCTCTATCGGTCGGACAAGCCGAACGTAGGTGATGGTATCCGACGTACCGATGAAGCGCTCCGTAAGGCTTCGCTCAGCAGCATCCAGCCCCTGCACGGCGATACGGAGTGCCTGACCATCGGCAAAGGGCTGGTCCGTCTCGCCGGATAGCACGGCGGTGCGGCTGTCGCGGAGACGGTAGATCTCCTGAGCTGCGATCTCGGCACGCTTGGCGGGCGTGGTGGCTCGGATATAGTCTGAGGGCAGGCTCTTGAGGTCGCCGAAGTCCCTGTCGTGCCTCGACTCGATCGTCCTCTCCTCCGGCAGGGCGGGCAGCTTGAGGGGAGAGGTGACATTGACCGCCACGAGACGACCGTCATCGGTGAGGGAGACATTGGCGGCGCTGCTGTTGCGTCGCATCTCCACGGCAAATCGAAGCGAGTCACTCGGCGCTCCATAGCTCCCGAGATCGACACTCACCAGCTGATAGGAGGTGGAGGGCTCCAGTATCGCCTCCCGCACCCCGAGGTAGCGGTCGGCGTAGAGTGCCAGTTCGCCCGGCTGTCGCACCACCTTCCGATAGGTGACGGTAGCGTAGAGGCGCGTCTCCGGCAGGGCATAGACGACGCTATTGTCCGGCAGGGTGGAGACATTATAGGGCTGCACGCGCACCTGAGCCGTGGCAGCACAGGCGGTCAGGAGGAGTGCGACGAGGGATAGAAGGGATGATCTCATAAGCTTTTGTCTCATTTCAGCAAAGGTAACCAATTCGCCCAAGAGCTTAAAGCTGCAGCCCCACGACCAGAACCGGCACCGGCACCGCTCCGTCCAGCGTGAAGAGTATCTCGGAGCTGTAGG
>NZ_CAKRLH010000213.1 GCF_934359325.1 uncultured Porphyromonas sp. | reverse complement strand
AGACGTCATTGGGGATGTACTCCTCGCCCGGCGGCATCATCCGCTCGATCACCGGGTGGCGCCCCTCCTTGATGTCGATGACGGTGCTCCGGTCCACCTGAGGACGATGGTAGTCGTAGGCTGTGGCATCGTAGGCAAAGGTGCTCAGCACATCGATCTCCGAGAGAGCGGCGGCATTGCTCTGCAGTACCCGGATATGCCCCATCACCTCTCGAATTAGATCCTGGTAGAGCTCCGCCTCGAGGATGCTGATCCGCTCCTCGGCGCCGAGGATCTTCTGCTCATACTCCTTCAGCTCCGGAGTGATGTACCGCTCGCTATTGACGAGGGTCTGCTTGCGGATCCAGTCCTCCGGCACCTTCTCCTTATGGGCATTGGTCACCTCGATGTAGTAGCCGAAGACGTTATTGAAGGCGATCTTCAGCGACGGGATCCCCGTCTCCCGACTCTCCCGCTCCCGCATCTCAAGGAGATACTTCTTCCCCCCTCCGGCGATGGCGCGCAGCTCGTCCAGACGGCTGCTCACCCCGGCTCGGATCACCCTTCCCTTACCCACCTGAGCCGGTGCGTCCGGATCGATCGACTGCTCGATCTTGGTCGCCAGCTCCTCCGCCGGATCAAGCCTGAGAGAGAGCTCCCGGAGAGGCTGCGCCCCCGACTCGGCGAGGAGGCTCATCATCGGTCGGATCAGCCTCAGCCCCGCCGCCGTCTGCAGCAGCTCGCGCGGCGAGATACGCCCCACCGCCACCTTGCTCGCCAGTCGCTCCAGGTCGCCTATCCCGGCGAGGTGATCCGCCACTGTCTCCGTCAGCTCCGCCCGGTCGTAGAAGGCACCCACGCACGACTGACGCCGCTCGATCTCGTGCAGGTCGAGGAGGGGGAAGGAGAGCCACCGCTTCAGCAGCCGTCCCCCCATCGGCGTGTGGGTGTGGTCCAGCACCTGCAGCAGGCAGCTGCCGTCCTCCGTCAGCGGTCGCATGATCTCCAGATTTCGCCGAGTAAAGTTGTCCAGTCGGACGAAGTGGTCCTCCTCGATCAGGTGAAGGGTCGTCACGTGGCTCAGCTGTGTGTGCTTCGTCGCCTCTAAGTAGTACAGGATCGCTCCGCAGGCGATGATCGCAAGCGGCTTCTCCTCCACGCCGAAGCCCTTGAGCGTGCTGGTGCTGAAGTGTCGCTGCAGACGATCCCTGCCGTAGTCGACCGTGAAGACCCAGTCCTCCAGCGGGTAGTAGTGCCACTGCTCGCCCATCGAGGCGGCCACGGAGGTCTCACGACCCCGCTCAATCAGGATCTCCTTGGGACCAAAGGAGGCGACCGTCTTGGCCACATCCTCCTCGATCCCCTCTGCGGTGCAAAACTCGCCCGTTGAGAGGTCGAGAAAAGCCGCCCCGGCGCGACCCCCCTTCATCACGATGGCACCGAGGAAGTTATTCGTCCCCGCGTCCAGTACCGTGTCCTCCATCGTCAGTCCCGGTGTCACCAGCTCCGTCACATCCCGCTTGACGAGCGTCTTCGTCAGCTTAGGGTCCTCGATCTGGTCGCAGATGGCGACCCGCTTCCCCTGCGCGACCAGCTTAGGCAGGTAGACATCTAGCGCATGGTAGGGGAAGCCGGCGAGGGGCACATCAGAGGCGCCGCCATTGGATCGCTTCGTAAGGGTGATCCCGAGCAACTGGGAGGCGGTCACGGCATCGTCGGAGAAGGTCTCGTAGAAGTCCCCGACACGGAAGAGTAAGATCGCGTCGGGGTATTTCTTCTTAAACCGGTTGTACTGAGACATCATCGGTGTCTCCTTCACTTTTGCCATAGTTGTCTGCCTTGCTCTGTACGGTACTCAGGTAGGCAAATGTACCGATTTTCGTCCGCCCGTCTCCCCCGTCCTTATTAGGCAAAAGCTATAATTAGGTTCTTTCTATCTATTCAATTGGCTTTTAACTGCTTGATCGAGAGGAGTTCCATCGTCCGGAATGGTTTTTTCTACCCCTGCTGTCAGGAGCACCTGCTCCCATATATAATAGGAGTGCTATGGGGTACCGAGGTAGTGCGCGAGGACGGCGGTCTGGCGCGGGGTGAAATTGCGCTTCGGGCTGGTCCAGCCGACGAGCGAGAGCGCATGGCTGAGGAGGGGATAGGTCTTGATCGACATGCGGAGCGCCCGGGAGGCACTCTGAGGATTGTAGTCGGGATAGTACTGCAGGGCTACCTGCTTGACGGGCACGATGCCACTGAGCTCTCCCTTAAGCGGCTCCCAGGTCTCGATCTGCTCCAGTAGCTGGAGGTCGGCGGGGGAGAGCGGGCTCGCCGAGCTGTGATTCTCTTTCTTCATAGTCTGGTATCTACTCAATTCATTGCAAAGGTATATATTATTCATCCATTGCGCAAAACTTGCCTATACTTTCACTTTAGAGACAGAAGAGGAACGATGGAGACAATCGGTCTGATCACCATCGTACTTTTGCACCACGATCCGGGAGATAACGCATCGGAGGGCGTACTGCAGGCGTCACTCTGCGAAGGAATTCCCCCGTGGGTCGTACACATATTATCTAACTACTTAGCAATAGAATGACTTATGGCATTTATCTACAACGTCACTGAGCGAAAGAACACCATCCCTAACGCCAAGATGCCCCGCGTGGCAGTCGCCACCTCGCGCATGATGGG